>CAZXVB010000069.1:0-10098 GCA_964643875.1 uncultured Anaerolineales bacterium
ATCAACTTTGAGTTCAACCTGCGGGAGGGTCTCCAACTCAGTTGAAACACACCCAAGTCAAATGGGTTCGCTCTTTGGCTCTTTGGTTAGAGCATGGCGGTCAGTATCACGGCCGAGATGGCCGGAACCGTCAGATTGTCTATTCCCCAAGGGGATATGGCTTCGATGAGTGTTGCTCCCAGGGCCGTCACGGCAGCACTCCATACTATGGAACTCCATGGCAGGGGGAGGGGTGACAGAAGAAGCAGGGGAATCAGCGTGGCGATCCAACTGCTGATGAACATCACGCCCGATCCTTCCTGGGAGCGGGTATAGCCTAGAAGGACGTAACGCCTCTGCCCGAACCGTTGCCCAACGACGGCTGCCAGGGCGTCTCCCCAGGTCATAGGCATCAGACTGGCAACCAGCAGATGGGGAGAGTCCCACAGCAACCAGACGATGATGGCAAACGAGATGGGAAAGTAAATGGTGCCCAGTTGGCCCTTCTGGCCGGTTTCCATAGCCTGGAACGTTCCCCGCCAATAGGAGAATACATTGATGGCGATAAAGGCAATGGGAGGAATGACGGCCCAGGTGCGATGTGCAAACAATAGTACCGTGCCGTAACTCCACATGCCAACGGCAATGTGGATGAACTTCCGAGTGAACTCGACTGAGTAACTGCGCCATCGCCGCATTCCCTCGGCCAAGCCAATCATTGCAAAAACGTAGACGAAGGAAACGATGAGTGCGAAAACATCCCTTGACATTTATCTCTATCCCTCAGCTTAAATCCACGTTTGATCCATACTCGATCCACGTTCAATTACCCTTCAATAATGCAGTGATATATCCCACAAGCACATCATCGTCGATCTCAGCACCGCCAAGTATTGTTGCGTTTGCTCCTATGAAGACCACCTCACCCGCTTCGTCGAAATTGAATTTTCCAAAGACCGGCCCGTCGGCGGTTTCCAGAATGGCGTAACCCTCTTGTGTTATGTCTGACTGCCGTTTGACCAGGGCATAATCGCCTTCGTTTGCCCCCAGGCTTTCCTGTACTTCTGGAGGGACTTCTATCACGTAGTACTCACCGTCCGGCTCCAGATAAACCCGTTGGGTGCCTTTCAAGCGCCGGGTCTGTAGGATGTGCTCTCCAACGCGCAATTGGAGCCGGCTCTCGCGTTCCAGGACGAAGCGGTCCACTTCTACCTCGGCAAGGGCGAATCCCCCTTTCGCTTTCCACAGGACGACGGGGATACAGATGCGTGTGGTCGGACTGACTCCGATGCGGGCGCCGGTGCGCGTTAGGTATTCCTGCAATGTCTCCACCCATTGCCGGATTCGAACACAGGTCTCGATGTGATTGGTGGCGTTGACAGTCGCCCATTCTCGGATCACTTGCTCGCACTGCCGATCGGCCTCCTCGTACCATTGAAGCGCGTCTATCTCGTTCCCCAGGGATTGCGAAACGAGTCCCAGGGCATAGATGACCACGGCCTCGTTGTGACGCTGACAACGGGACGTTTTTTGCCGTAAGAGACGGTACGCCCGCTGATAGCTGGACAGGGCCGGGCCCAGTTTGCCTACATTGTGGTGAATATCGGCCAGGTGGACCAGCGCAAGGGCAAGGCCGATCCAGTGACCAGGCTCTTGGGTTTTGGTGACTACAGCCTGCGCGCTCTGGATCGCCTCGGACAAGCGCCCTTGTCGGCGCAGACGGCGAACGCGACTTAATAGCTCGTCTATGAAGGATGGTAGTTCCTCCCGACAGAGCAACTCAGACGGTGTCAACTCTTGTGGTAAACGGATCATACCCCGCTTCCTGTGTCCAACATGCGAATAGACTTGTAGAGGTCGCTGAGTGTTGCCTCTGTTCCTTCGCTTGTTTCAGATGGCGTTTTGCTTACTTCGGCTGTCTGTCCCAGCACGTTTTTCTCCAGCGCCTCGAGGGTGCGCAACGCCTCCGGGGGGAGGAAGGTCTGACTGAATGGATCGTACGCCATCCAGTGCAGAGCCTGGAACAAGCGCAGGGCGATTAGGTGAGAGGAGACTTCGCTCTGGGTGGATACGAATGGACGAATTGCTTCCGTCAGGGTCAGCACCATCTCGGCTTGCGCCTGGAATTGGGCGGTCTGGAGACTGGACAATACTTCCGCTTCCCCTTCCGCCAGGGTTTCGATACTCCGTTGCTCCCAATCGGCGTTCCAGGCTTCGATCCATTGGGTCGAGATGCGTTTGTCTTTCACGTTTATCTTCCCCAAAGCGATGTTGAGCAATTTGGCCCCGATCTTGTTATCCACCGTCAAGGTGTTCTCCAACTTGCTTCGCAACTGTTCTAGAATCTCCTGGCGGGGCGGCTTCTGGTCGGGTTGTGGGGGCTGAAGCAGCCAATCCAGTCGGTAGCGGGCCAGAATGTTCCGCAAAGCGCCTTCTACTTCGCTGATCATTACCCGCCCGGTCCAGTGGCGAAGCTGCTCCTGGTGATCAGGCTGTTTGATGCGTACCCAAATGGCCGTCGCGGCATTGAATACGGCCTGATCAGTGTAGGGCAGCGGTGTGGAGATACCTCCCTTTTCTATCTCCTCGGCAATGACGCGATCCAGCGCCTCCGGGAACGTCTTGCTCCTCAAAAAGTCATCTGGGATTTCGACCGGCGATACTTCCTGGACCTGACCATCTGCACCGACTACCCGATCATCGATTTTGAAAGTAACATCCACTTCACAGGAAATCGGGATACCCTCCTTAGTCATCGCGTGGTCGGTGAACAGCCAGCGTTGTGGACGTAGGTCTATCACTTCCCAGATACGTTCATACGGTTCCAGGAAGCCTACGGATGGCCCCAGGACGCGGGTGAGCCGACCGGCCCGTTCCAACACGACGGCGCTGTCGTTATAGACAATGATGAACCCCGGCCCTCCCACCCGGTCGAAGAAACTGCCGCTTCCCACGGCGATCTTTCCTTCACGTACGATAATGATTGGCTTGAGCCTGCTCATTCCGAAGACCAGCCGCTGGAGGAAAGAGCGGGCTTCTCCCATATCCCTGGTATCGTATAGCCCTCGAATGAAGCGCGGCGCCAGCCATAGGAAAATGGCCGCCAAGGCGAGGAAGGCCGGCAATGAATTGTAGATTGCCCCGGGGAGCAGGGAGATCAGGCGCTGTACCCACCATTGCGTCTGAACGAAGAGAACGCCTTGCGGTGGAGTCTCCGGTATAGCAGGGACGGCATCCGTCGGATGGCTGTGAGCTTCCGCGATGAAAGCAAGAGCCAAGATCAGGAGAAGTAAGATTAGCAATATAATCAGGCGATTCGAATTCTGAGCTTGGAGTTTCCAGCGCATTGTTTATGCTCCTATCTTCAAACCGGTTCATGCCGGATTGCTGGTTTTTCGTTGGGCGTCCCGAACGACGCGTCTCGTATCTTTAGGTAAGTAGCGCTGCACCATCGGGCGGATGGCCATTTGGTTGATAAGGTCCAGGAATTGGGCCACAATCCGGTCAAACGTGGGAGCTTCTCCGCTGCGGCGCAATTCAGCGATCCGTTTCCCGATTTCCAGGATCACATCGGTCTGCGCCTGTGCACGTGCCCATTCGACGCGTTGTATACGAGTGTGATGGCCTGCGGCCCGCTTGCGCATTATCTGGCGCACCCATTCAGTTTGCCAGGCCTCAATACGTTTTTGTAGTACCTGCTCATTGACTGGTTCAATGTTACCAATCCCTCCACCAATCCGCTGAATTCCCCATCCAGGCAGGACTTTGTCCAACTCATCCCGGAACTCTTTGGCTATCCGCGCGCGAGGGTCGTCGCCAGGGTTATCGAACAGCTCGAAGGGGGCATACAGATCGTCGAAGTTGTACCGGGAGATGATCTCTTGCAGAATGCGCTCCCCGGCCAACTGTGGTAGGTCATACCACTTGAGGGCCTCCAGTTGGTCAGGTTCCTGAGAAGGGTTCTTGTGGTCTATCACCTGGGCCTGGAACGCCCGGAAGACATCACTAGCCCGGTAGGGATACCCCCGTCCCAGCGCTGGGCGTTGCCCGCCGGCCCCCATCTGGAATGGGATGAAGGCGAAGAACTTGACTTCAATGCCGTCCTTGGTCATCGCTGTGACGGGGAAAGCCCGTAGTTGCACCCGCAGATCAATCGCCTGAGTAGGGGTATCGGACATGCCGGTAAACACCACCCCCGGTCCTTTGGGGCCTTTGAACCGCAGCCCCGAAGAGATGGCAACAGCGTGATCGCATCCGGTAAGCACTAGGCCCGGCCCTGACAGGAATGCACCGTATGTGTCGCCTGCTGCCCGTTTGACCAGCCGTTCTTCGCCGGTCAGCCAGGTCCGGTTGTCCTCGGTGCGGGCCATAATCTTTTCATCTACAACGACATAGTAGGGATAGTTGGTGCCCAACGTATATGTGATCAGGCAACGCAAAGCTTTGCGGCGGTGCTCGATCCATTCCTGACGGATGGCCTTGTTCTGTCGGAAACGGAACATCGCCAGGAAATCCAAAATCTGGTCTTTCAACATCGGCACTCCGCCCGGTTGGGGAGCGGAGCGCTTACCCCGATAAAGGGCATCCTGTGGTGGAGAGGGAATCAAAAAACCGGCCACAAAGAGAAGCCCCCCTCCGGCGATCAGGAGCGCTGGCACGGTAATGGTCAACACCCCCAACCAGCCGGAGCGCCATCCGACGCACCCGGCGAACCAGAAGTAGACCCAGGGGACGTAGAGGGACCAGGCCTTGATGCGTTTGTTGTTCGGTTCCATTGAGGGCAACAGAATCATCAACAGTAGGCCGGCTATTAGATTGGTGAAGAACCCCAGGGTTGGACCGCCAGCGATTATGCCCGACAGAGCCACTACAAGATAGAGCGTCATCCCTATCAGGCTACTGATGAGCCAAAATCCACATGTGATGGTGATGTCCAGGCGATTAAAAGTGGCGAGTTTGAGAAACAGGCCAATAGCTACCGTGCCGCCAATCGTCAACGTGGTCAAAAGCATCAAGTCATTGAGTAGGTCTGGCATATTCATACTCCTTGGCAGATGGGCAAATGATCTGGGAGAAAGATAATTGCTCTCATTTGCGGTTGTTCCTTAATTGCCGGTACAGGCTCTTCTTTCACTCGTGCACTCGCTGGGCAATCGTGGTAGCAACTATACTGGTTTTTCCTCAACAGAGATCGTGTTTCGGCTATGCGGGGACACAAACGCACTGGCTTGATTATATGTCAGAATAGTCTGAAAGCAAAATCCAGTTATACCGCCTTGTACAGCATCGAGGCTCGCCATCTGGAATCGGGATACTGGCCGTATGATGATATTATACTGATTCTCATGTTTGAGACAAACTCTCATTACCCGACATTTTGACCCTCCCGTAGGTTCGGATGCGGTTAACCCTGCGGGAGGGTTAGCGAAAGACAAACTTGCCGTTGTCATTGTTCTATGGTATTCTTGTGCCAGCGGTGTGACAAAGTGATAGGGGAACCACAGATGAGCAGCTACGGCCACAGTTTTAGCCGCCGCTTGAACCGGTGGTTGGAAAAATTCGGCTTGATCGCCGATCCGTTTGCATTCTATGAGGCCGATCGGGAACGTTCGGACCTACCATATTTCTTTGTGGATCGCCCATATCTGCATGACATGATCGGCGTTCCCGACCACCCCCAATCCGCCTTTCTCCTGGCCGGTCGAGGGGAAGGGAAGACAGCCACCCGGGAAATGGTGGCCTATGAGTGTTCGTATGCCAGTTTGCGTCGTCGCGCTCTCCCGGTGCGCTACTATGACTTTACCTCTTTGCTGGAACAAACGGGTGGGGATCTCAGCCAGGTAACTATTGGTCATCATGTACGACTCCTCGCCCGACAGATTCTCAAAGCTATGATCGCAGAGATACCGGCGACGTATTTCGATCTCCTTGATGATTTGGAGCGGGGCATATTGATGGGATACATAGCAGAGTTCGGAGATCCGATTTCCCGATTGAAGTGGGAACGCATCCTGGCTACCGCTCCGTTGGCGTTGGAATGGGAAAAGCTTTCGCCGTCTGAAACGTTACAGACTCTGTCCAACCTGGTAGTCAAGTTGGGCCGCTCCCCAGACGCCACCTACCAGGCGCTGTATGTACTGGTGGATCGGGTGGATGAGACTGCCGCTGGGCCAGATGCGGCCGTAGCACTGTTACGTCCTCTGGTCGCGGATCGTTTGCTCCTGGAAACTGAACACGTGGCCTTCAAATTCTTCATTCCTGAAGAGGTAGGCCATAGTCTGGAGCAGGTTGTCGATCTGCGCCCCGACCGTGTATGTATCCGCCGGATTTCCTGGGATGCGGAAGCGCTGCGGGCAATGGTAGAGCAACGCATATTCTATTATAGCGAAGGCCGTACCGCGCGGTTGGAGGAGATGTGCACGTCAGGGGTCAAATCTATGGCGATGGAGCGGATGATCCGTGCTTGTAAAGGCTCCCCCCGTCACTTGTTGCGCTTGTGTCAGGCATTGATCCATCACCATGTCCGCCATGCCAATGAGACCAACGCATTGATCACCCATGCGGATCTGGTTGATACTTTGCGGGAGTTCGAATATCGAACAGAGGTGGAGCATACGCCAACAAAGCGGAGCGAGACCGTGCCCACTGTGGACAAGGGGCCAATCACCGAATCTACTATGTCTCCGTCAAAGCCGCCAGAACGAGGGTTGTACATAGATGCCGGTGGGCATGTCTGGGTGGACGGGCATCCTCTGACACCGCCGCTTCCCGATCTGGAGTTCCGGCTGCTGAATATCTTGTACCAGCGTGCGCCTGAGATTGTCCCCCATTCTGCCCTGATCGAGGCCATCTGGCCCACCGCCACCTGGATGTCTTCCGACCATCCTGGTGCTTACAAGTCTGATGAGCAGAACCTCCGCAAATTGATCGGTCGCTTGCGAGAGCGATTGGACCCTGACTCTCCTGGCCGAAAGTCGCGATTTGTGAAGAACGTGCGCGGGCGGGGATACTGGCTCTGCAAGGACTGATTCGCCTCGTACGTTACACGCAGGGCGATTTCTGTCACACTCCAGACCGGGGCGTCATTTTTCTGTCCCCATGACGTCCCACACAGGTCATTGATTCCCTGGCAAGATTAGGATATGATGACACTATCCTCGTATAGTCTGCGATGGGCAGACGCCAGGTGACCGTTGCCAGACGATGGGGCGGTGAGAGACGGTCGCCTGACGTCTGTTGGTTTACGAGAAGAGGTTCGTAGGATAGCAAAAATGGAGCCAATCGGTCGAGTCATGCGGCACGGATTGCCGAATCAACGCTATCTGGATTTCGTTGGACGGTATCTACTTCACCGACCACCGGGTACACCATCGGTGGATCCATTCCAGCCTCAGTTGTCGGTGGAACAAATCGAAGGAGCATATGTGGACCGGACGGCTGTCGAAAAAGAAGCCTGTCGGTTGGATACGCAGATCGTAATGGGCCGGCAGGGAAGTGGAAAGACAACCCTGGCGATCCGCTTGTCCACGCTGCTTCGACAGGGCGTGTTGGTAGTACCGGTTCCTATCGAACTGGCCGAGGTCTACGCTCGACTCGACTCAATCTCCGAGGGTTCAACGCCGCTGTCCCCCGGCCCTTTGGCAACACTCATATTCGACGCCTACTGGGAAAATCTGTTGTACAATCCGGCGCATCGAGGTCGTTTTTTACCCCGATTGCGCCAGGATCGGTTGTGGATGGTACGGCTGCGTTGGTTTTATCACCACTTGCCTCCCCGGCATCTTGAAATCCCAGAAGAGTTCGAGTTGATGACATGGCTGAGAGCCAGTCCATCCAATGAAATCTATGGGGCAGCGATGCGACCGGAGGATATGTTGAGGGAACTGATTCGATTCGTGACCTCGGCAGACCTATCCTTGGCCTCAGCATGGACACAGGCGTATCGCGCTCGCGCTCCTTACGAACACATTCAAGTGCTTCTGGATGGCGTGGAACATTGCTCGGAGGCCGGGCTGGAGCGTTTGGGTCGGGATGTGACCTGGCTCCATCGTTTATCTCTGGAAACAGGGCGTATTTCATTCAAACTATTTGCCGGTGACTATTTGCGTGAGGCCTTCGAGAGGATACGCTGTGTTCAATCCGGGCAAGTAACTCTATACGCGCTTCCTCTATGGAGCGAAGATGACCTCCGACGGTTATTGTACCGCCGTCTGGCGATGTGGATGCCGGGGGAGAGTATCGCGCCGACGGATTTCTCGGATCGTCGGGAACGGATGACTGAACTTCGGAAGGCTCTGTCCCATTTCCTGGATGAAGAAGGGGTAAAAACCCTCTGTCGCGATCTGGGAATAGATTATCAAGATTTACCGGCTCAAGGGAAAACGAACAAACTTCGAGAACTGATCGCTCAAATGGAGCGACGGGATCGCCTCTCCGAATTATTTGCGATTTCCAGTCGGATCTGCCCCCAATTGGAGTCCCGGTGGCCCATCCCTTCAGAAGGGAAAGAGGGTATGAAGTGGGAGTCCAATTGGGGAATGCGTATTCCCGACTGCTATTTGACGTCGTTGGCTCGGAAGCATCTGGTCAGAGAGATCGTCGCGGGCGCCCTGCGGGTCTACAAGCAAGAGGATGCCTGGGATGCGCCCATACACTTGCTGAAGTTAGCCCGTGGTCTCCTGGCTGCTTCCGTGGGATGTTGGAAAGAACAAGGATTTTGCCCCCCGCTCAATATCGATCAAATAGCCGCTTTGATCGATTCGTACTGGGCCACATAAGTTGATTTTCGAGGGGAAGAAAGGAGAGGAATATGGTCAGTTTCCAAGATCGCAAGGAGTCACTGAAACAGATATGTGATCCTGCCAATAGAGGTTTCCTGTTGAACATTTATGGGGAGGCCGGCATTGGTAAATCCCGCTTGATGATGGAAGCCAGAGAGCGATTACGGAAAAATTCTCCGCCGACGTTGGTGTTCTACGTGGACCTGAAGCCTGTATCACAGCGAGCGCCAATGGAACGTCCCGCCGTGTTACTTCAAGAGCTGTTGAGTCGCGCGGAAGGCCGTCTGAGGGTGGAAGGGCAGGGAGTCGAGTATGATGCGGGGCAAATCATTGCTCAGTTGACCGCACTGTCCAATCAAAATCCTGTGACGTTGATGTTCGATACCACGGAAACGTTGCAGGAGGATATGGAGTTCTGGAAGTGGTTGGAAACCAATCTAATTGGGCCTCTGGTCGTCGAAGGGAGCGTACAATTGATATTTGCCGGCCGGATTCCCGTTCCCTGGCGGCGGGTGGAAGTGCGGCGGGCGGTCAAGCTGCTCCTTCTTCAGCCCCTTCACCCTCAAGAAGCAGCTCGCGAACTGGCCCGCGAGGTGTTACGCCAACACAATGCACACTGGAACGAAGCCGTGTTGGAACAAGCGATTTCTTTGGTATTAGAATTTTCGTTTGCACATCCATTATTGTCCGAAAAGTTGGCGGAATTCATTGCGCAAGAGTGGCAGCCACCGCCTGGCTACAATACTGGTTCTGGCCGTTCCAATTCCGATAGCCTTGATTTCGGCAGTGAGTTCCGAGGAAAGTTGTGTAAAGAGGTGGTGGAGCCATTTGTCGAACAGCACCTTTTGGAAACAGTAGAACCAACCTGGAAGAAGATCCTGTGGTGGGTCAGCGTGCTGGATTGGTTCGATGCTACAATTTTGCAACGTTATCTGCGGCTAGTGGCCCCGAACATGAGCACTGACAAGCCCGATTATTTTTTCGTGCAGGGTCTGACACGTTTGCGCATCCATCACACCGTTGTTTGGCGAGAGGAGAGGGGAGACCGAATGCATGGCGTGATTGGGGACATCATGCGACATTGCCTCCAGGTACAGAAGCCGGAGGTCTATCGTCAGGCATGTCTGAAAGCGGCCGAGATGTTCGATGAGCTGGCCGGGGAGTTCGAGGATGACCCAGAGGCAGATCGGTATCGTCAACAGGCTGAGAAATACCGCCGACGTGCGGCACAGGAGGTAGAGGTATGAGCGAGAGAGATTTGACTGAACGCACTCCCAAAATGGTTGGACGACAGGAAGAAACGGTCCGCTTGAGAAAGCACCTGTATGCCCGTGGCGAA
>CAZXVB010000070.1:0-9923 GCA_964643875.1 uncultured Anaerolineales bacterium
CTACCCGACATATTGATCGGTAACCCTCCCGCAGGTTTGAAATTACGTCAGTTGCCATTTGACGGCGATTATACCATCCCTCCCTAATTTGGCAAACACCCCTGTTTGTGGTAGGATGGAACTCACCAGTTGGAGGGATCGAAATGGAAACCGATGTCCAACTCCGATTCGAGGAGATCGAGCACACCGCCGACATCGCCATCCGTGTATACGGGCGCGACCTGTCTGAGTTGTTTGCCAACGCTGCCTATGGAATGGCCTGTCAGATCGCCGATCCGGATGCTATACCCCTCACTGTTGAGCACCGGGTCCAACTGGAGGCCCCCGATGTAGAAACACTCCTGGTGAGCTGGCTAGGGGAGCTGCTCTACCTGGGGGAACGGGATGAATGTGTCTTCACCCGGTTCGAGATGCACGCTGTGACTCCTATGCAGCTTCAGGCCCGCGTCCGGGGTGGCCCGACGGTGGAGTACCTGGTACACATTAAGGCTGTCACATTCAGCGACCTGGAGATCGTATCCACCGATACAGGCTACGAGACGACTATCGTCTTCGACGTGTAATGTGTCACAGGAGGGAACGAAAATGGCCGATAAACGAGAGTTTCGGAAAGTGTTCCAACGGGTGGGCAAGTACATCTGGGAATTGCCCGCGACGGCTCGGCCAGATATGCGCGTCCCGGCCCGGCTGCTGGGAGATAAAGAGATGTTTGAGGCGGCTTTCCGGGATCGCACCGTCGAGCAACTGATCAACACCACCACTCTGCCCGGCATCGTCGAGTACGCGCTGGCTATGCCCGATTTCCATCAGGGGTATGGGTTTCCCATCGGCGGCGTGGCTGCTATGCGGACCGACGAAGGGGTGATTTCCCCTGGAGGCGTGGGGTACGATATCAACTGTCTGGCCGGAGATAGCCGCGTGCTCCATGAATACGGCTATACCTGCCCCATCGCCGAGATGGTACACGGCTGGGATGGGGCACGATTGCGCTGTCAGAACTTCGAGGCGCAACGGGAGGACTCGACCGGTATATTGCTCTACCTGAACCACAACAATCCCACTGCCCCCGTCCAGCGGATGGTGACAGAGACGGGGGAAGAGATCATCGCTACCGCTGACCACCCTTTTTGGACACCGACGGGAATGGTCAATCTGGGCGACCTGCGCCCTGGAGACCGAGTGGCCGTCTATCCCTTCCAGGGCGTCCCCTACGAGGAACCCACCCACGAGGCGGTTTCGAGCGATGAGGAGTTGAATGCGGTTCTGGCCCGACTGGGCGCAGGAAGCGCCGGCAAAGCACGTGGGCAGATACTTGCTCATCTGCGCCGTCGGGAGCTATGGCCACTGCGGTACGATTCTCCTGCCTTGCCCCCGTTGCTAAAGCTACTCGGCTACGTTCTCGGAAAGGGTACACTCCGCTTTGCCGATGGCAAAGGCACGGTCTGGTTCTATGGCCGGCCGGAGGACCTGGAAGCGATCCGAGCCGACGTGACCGCCATCGGGTTTACGCCTGCGCGGGTCTACACGCGCCGACGTCAACATCGGGTACAAACGACCTGCGATGAGTATGAGTCCGAGCACCCAGCGTATAGTTTCAAAGTAACGAGCACTACCTTCGCCGTCCTGTTGGCCGCCCTCGGTTCACCCATAGGGGCAAAAGCCTCCCAGGATTTCCGTCTGCCGGAATGGCTGATGTCGGCTCCGCGCTGGCAACAACGGTTGTTCCTGGCCGCTTTTTTCGGCGCGGAGTTGTCCTTCCCCCAGACAGTGACCGGTCACGGGGCGAATTTCTACGCCCCGGTGCTATCGGTCAACAAACAAGAGGGATACGTCGAGAGTGGGCAGGCGTTTCTGTCCGACATCGCCTGTATGCTCGCGGGGTTCGACGTCGAAGCAAAGACTATCAGCGAGCGACAGGAGCAGGTGAACGCCGATGGGACATGCTCCATCCGCTTGTGCCTGAGCATCTCGTCCACAGTGGAGAACCTGCTGCGGCTGTGGAGCCGGATCAATTTCGAATACAACCGTCGGTGGCGACAGACAGCCTTGGTGGCAGTACAGTACCTCAAGGTGAAAGAAAGGATAGTTTTCCCCGCTTTCGACGCTTATCGCGCCGAGGCGACCGACGGCCTGGGCGAAAGCGGGATGGTCTGGACGCGCATCGCCACGCTGGAACCGCTGGAAGGGTTCGAGGAACCGGTCTACGATTTCACCGTCGCTCATCCGGCACACAACTTTATCGCCAATACCTTCGTGGTCTCCAACTGCGGCGTCCGCTTGTTGGGTACCCGTCTGGAGCATGAGGAGATCGCACCGCACCTGACCGACTTGGCGAGTGTGCTGTACCAGACTTGTCCTAGCGGCGTGGGGGGAAAGGGACGCGAGCGCGTCTCCAACCGGGAACTGGAAAACCTGATCACGCAGGGCGCCCGCTGGGCGCTGAAGCGGGGTTTGGCCCGGCCGGAGGACCTGGCGCACACTGAGGAGGGGGGGTGTCTGCCCGGTGCCGATCCGGCCTACGTGAGCGCCCGCGCCAAAGAGCGGGGCCGTCCTCAAGTCGGCTCGTTGGGCGCCGGCAACCATTTCCTGGAAATTGACGTTGTGGAGGATGTATACGATCCGGATACGGCGGCTGCCTTCCGGCTGTGGCCGGGGCAGATCGTTGTCCAAATCCACTGCGGATCACGGGGATTCGGTCATCAGGTGTGCGACGATTATGTCAAAAGCCTGCAAACAGCCGTCCACAAATATGGCCTGACGTTACCGGACCGTGAGCTGGTGTGTGCGCCTATCTCTTCGCCCGAAGGCCGGGCCTACTACGCCGCGATGGCCTGCGCCGTCAATTACGCCTTTGTCAACCGTCAGGTGTTGGCGATGGGCGTCCGGGAGGCGTTTGAGCGCGTGCTGGCCGGTAAAGTGGCGGATTTCGATCTATACCAGGTGTACGACGTAGCCCACAACATCGCCAAATTCGAGGAGCACGAAGTTGGCGGTCAACGGATGCGGGTATGTGTCCATCGCAAAGGGGCCACCCGCGCCTTCGGCCCGCACCATCCGGGTGTCCCCGCCGACTATCGCGCCGTCGGTCAACCCGTGTTGGTCCCCGGTTCTATGGGCACAGAGTCCTACGTGCTGGTCGGTACCCAGAAGGCGATGGAACTGACGTTCGGCTCAACATGTCACGGAGCCGGGCGTGTGATGAGCCGCCGAAAAGCCATCAAGACCGTGCACGGCGGTCAGTTGAAACGAGAATTGTCTCAAAAGGGGATCGTCGTCCGGGCTGGGAGCAACAAGGGCCTGGCCGAAGAAGCCCCGGTAGCCTATAAGGACGTCAGTCAGGTGGTCGAAGTGGTGCATGGGTTAGGTATCGCCCGCAAGGTTGCCCGTCTTCGTCCTTTGGCTGTTATCAAAGGGTAGCGCCCTGAACTCGTCCAGTCAATCCACTCGCCCGGTATTCACCATCCGAAATCGGCGGGATAGTGAACGGATTGCCCGCCGTGAGCGAGGCCTGTTGTCTCTGGCGCTGGCCGGTCCTATTGTGGCTCTCGTCACACTGATTGTCTCGCCGGCCTTTGGGACGCACACTCCCGTCGGGGGTCTGGTACCGGTCGCCGTGGCCGCGGCTGCTTTCGTCCTCTTGTTCGCACTGGCGCATGTCTTTCTGAACCGTTACTTACCCCGGCGGGACCCGTTCCTCTTGCCCGCGGTCGCCCTCCTGACCGGACTGGGGTTGACAGTGATCGCTCGGACGGCCATCAACTTTCTCATCCGCCAAACTGTGTGGCTGGTAGTCACCACCGTCGTGGCCGGCGTCATTGTGCGAGTTGATCCCATCTTCCGTTGGTTGCGGCGGTTCCGCTACACCTGGCTGCTGAGCGGATTGACCCTGTTGGCTACCACGCTGATTCTGGGAACCAACCCGTCTGGATGCGGCCCGCGTCTCTGGCTGGGGATGGGCGGGGTCTATTTCCAGCCCGCCGAACTACTCAAGTTGATGCTGGTCGTCTACCTGGCCTCTTACCTGGCCGAACGCGGCGAGCTGATCATCTCCACTCACTGGCAGGTCGGGCGCTGGCGATTGCCTCCTATGGCCTACGTTGGCCCACTGTTCGCTATGTTGGGGCTGGCGATGGTGCTGGTCGCCTGGCAACAGGACTTGGGCGCCGCAATGCTGTTTTTCTTTACGTTCCTGGCGATGTTCTACCTGGCCACCGAGCGGTGGGGGTACATCGTCGGTGGGCTGGGGCTGTTCGCATTCATCGGGCTTGTGGGTTACCGCTTTTCCGGGCGGATCGCGATGCGCATCGAAGGGTGGCTCGATCCGTGGCCTCATGCTGCCGACCGGGCATTTCAGATCGTTCAAAGCCTGCTGGCCTTTGGGGCCGGCGGTCTCTTCGGGCAAGGTGTCGGGATGGGCCATCCCACGTACATCCCGGCCATCCACACTGATTTCGTCTTCGCCGCCATCGGGGAGGAGTTGGGGTTAGTTGGTGCGCTGACCGTCATCGCGCTATACGGCATCCTGTTGCTCCGTGGCCTGCGGATCGCCAAGTGTACACCGCGTCCATTCGAGCGATTGCTGGCCGCCGGGCTGACCGCCAGCCTGGTCGTCCAGGCGTGGGTCATTATGGCCGGCAACATCAAACTGACCCCCATTGCCGGTGTGACTTTGCCGTTCGTTTCCTATGGCGGCAGTTCTCTGCTGATCAGCTTCGTCAGCCTGGCCCTGCTCTTGCGCATCAGCGCCGTCACATCCCTCCACGAGAGGCCTTCCTTGTCTCTCGGTCGTCCTTTCTATCGCATTGGCTTGGCGTTGTCCCTGGCCCTGCTTTTGTTGGGCGGGGTGTGCAGCTATTGGGCCGTCCTGCGGGCCGATAGCCTGAAGGTCCGGGAGGACAATCCTCGCCGTGTTCTGTACGAGCAACGCATCCGACGAGGCGAGATCGAGGACCGCAATGGGGTCATTTTGGCCACCAGCGAGATTACCTGCAGTGGAGGTGAGCGAGAAGCTGTCATCCGCCGATATCCGATCCCAGAAGCGGCCCCGGTCGTCGGCTATGCCAGTCTCCGG
This sequence comes from uncultured Anaerolineales bacterium, assembly GCA_964643875.1. GTDB lineage: Bacteria > Chloroflexota > Anaerolineae > B4-G1 > B4-G1 > CAZXVB01. The sequence continues at coordinate 5,072 of CAZXVB010000070.1, forward strand.
TATGGCACCGGAGGCATTGAGCATGCCTTCGACACCATCCTGCGTGGTGAGGCGCACCGCAGCGCCTGGCAGGTCGCTTGGGCGGAGCTGCTCCATCAACCCCCGCAAGGGCAGGCCGTTCAACTAACGCTCGATGCTCAACTACAGGTTCAGGCTCAACGGGTGCTTTCCGTCAGCCGTCAGGCCGGCGCTGTAGTGCTGCTGGATGCCCGCAACGGCGACATCCTGGCGATGGCTTCCCACCCCACCTTTTCGCCAGAACGATTGGACGAGCAATGGGAGGTACTGCGCATAGACCCCACCGCGCCGCTGCTCAACCGGGCCACTCAGGGCCTCTACCAGCCAGGCACCGCCCTGCAGACGGTGGTGTTGGCCCAGGCGCTTGTATCCGATCTGGTGCATATCGCGGACCCAGTCTGGCACGCTACGGCCACCGTGACCATTGACGGCAGTCAATTGGCGTGCAGCGGTCGCCTGGTTCAGCCCCGTACCCTGGGGCAGGCATACGCAGCCGCCTGCCCGACGCCTTTCATTCCTGTGGGGCACAAGCTAGGGCGCATGGGGCTGGCCACAGCGGTCGCCCGGTGGGGACTCACCACCGCACCGCCCCTGGAAATCCCCACCGAGGCCAGCGACTGGCATAGTGATACCATCACGACCGCCGCCGTGCTCGAGGCCGAGGCGATTGGGCAGGGCCGTCTGACAGTTTCGCCGCTCCAGATGGCTCTCGTTATCGGCGCTCTGGCCAACGGTGGGGAGATGCCCGCTCCCCGCCTCGTCGCCCGTATCCAGGAACCCGACGGTACTTGGCGCTCTTCTCCACCCATCGGACAGCCCCGCCAGGTGATCTCCCCGGAGATCGCCGACGCTCTGTGGGACGCCTGGCCTTCCCACTACGCGGGGGTGCGCGGACAGTTGGCCCTCTCCATTGCCGGGCCGGACCGGCCGCCGCATGCCTGGTTCTTGGGTGTCGGACCGACTCCATCCCCGCGATATGCCGTCGTCGTACTTCTTGAGCAGACGGACGATCCGACGGCCGCCATCCAGATCGGCACTACTCTTCTCCGGGCTATGTGGAGGTGACTGTCACTTCCAAAGTGTGGGGGTGTGGTTGCAAAAATCCTTGCTGTGAGTATAATGGCACACACATTCGAGGAAGGAGTTGATGATGCCACTAGATAGAAACGTGCGCCCGGCGGTCTGGAGTACAATAATATTGGTCGGGCTATTGGTGCTTGTAACTGCATGCGCTCCGGTGCCGACTGCAGTTCCGGCACATTCCGAATCTGAATCGTCCTCAGGGAACCCCGGAAACGAGGAGGTGGAGTCGTCCGCTACGGCGTTGCCGGCAGAATCGTCTACTGCATCTGTACCGACGACGGTTCCCTCTCCCACACCGGCCTTGGCTGCCCGCGTCAATGGCCAGCCCATCTACCAGGCAGACTATGAACGACAATTGGCTCGTTATCAGGCCTCCCTGGCTGCACAGGGAATCGATCCCAATAGTCCAGAAGGGCAACAGAAAGTAGCCCAGCAACGGGAGTGGATTCTAAACATGATGATCGAGCAAGTGTTGACCGAACAGGCCGCCGAGGCCGCCGATCTGGTCGTTTCCGATCAGGAGGTGGATGCCTATATGGAATCCCTGATTGCCGAGTACGGGGGCCGGGAGGCGTTCGAGGCCCGCCTGGCGGAAGTGGGCGATACTTACGAAAGTGCCTGGCGGGAAGTGCGAGCGGAGTTGATTGGCAGTGCAATGACCCAATATATCGCTGAGAGTGTGCCGACGGTCGCCGAACACGTCCACGCCCGCCACATCCTGGTGGATACACAGGAGGAAGCAGAGCGGATCCTGGCCCAATTGCAGGCTGGCGCCGACTTTGGTGAGTTGGCCCGGATGTACTCCCAGGATGCCAGTACCCGTGAGAACGGGGGGGACCTGGGGTTCTTCCCACGCGGTGTGTTGGTTGCCCCGGAGGTTGAGGATGCTGCCTTTGCCCTCCAACCCGGCCAGTTCAGCGGGGTCATTCCCAGTGTGTTGGGATATCACATCGTCCAGGTGGTAGAGCGGGATCCGGCTCGACCGGTCAATCAACAGAACCTGGATATGTTGAAAAACCGAAAGATTCAAGAATGGATCGAAACGATGTGGGCGCAAGCCCAGATTGAGCGTTTCGTTGAGACTGCACCTTGACCCTGTGGGTAAAGTGACCAAGGGATTCGTTCCAAGCGTTCTGTGGGCGGGGGACTACAGATCGGAGGCAACAAGTGGCATATTCAAGTTTAGCGGAAGAGGAGCATCTCGAAGAGCATCTCGAGGAGTTGGCAGCCACAGATCGGAGAGCACGGCTGTTGAACATATTGACCGCCCTGGTGTTGCTGGCGACGGTTTGCCTGATCGGTTATTACCTTTTGATTGTGCTCAATGTTGGTGTCTTCAATCCATTTGCGCCTCTGCCCACGGCAACCCTGGTTATCCTGCCGACACCAACAGAGACCCCTACACCCGGTATCCCTACCTGGACGCCGACGAATACACCGACCGAGACGCCGACGCCGGGGCCGACCAAGACGCGCACCCCGACTCTGACGCCATCGGTCACTCCAACTTTTCCTCCTACACCCACGTTCCCGCCGACGGCGACGCCGACACCGAAGGCCACACGTTCTCTTTGGCCGTTTACCTATGAGGTGAACCTGGGAACGCCTCCGTATGGTTGTTCCTGGACCGGCGTGGCCGGGCACGTGCAGGATTTGGACGGCAATCCATTGGTGGGGTATCCGGTCCATATCTGGGGCGGCGGTGTAGACGTGGTCGTAACTTCTGGGGCCGATGCCCGCTTCAATACCGTCTACGGTCATCAAGCGGCCTGGGAACAGTTCTTCGACGCCCGTCCCAAGCCGATCCAGATTCGAGTACAACTTCACGACCCGTACCGAGATGACCATCCACCGATATCGGATGAAGTCGTCGTTGATCTACCCGGCTTCTGCGGTGGGGCGCTGGGGTACGTCGTCTTTACCCAAAATCACTGATCAAACGAGGGGGGGGGCGCCATGGCCCAACGTGTACCTACAGGCATCAAAGGTCTGGATGAGATGCTTGCCGATGGCTTGTTGGCTGGTTCAATAGCACTGGTACGCGGAGCGCCCGGTACCGGCAAGACTTCATTGGGTCTTCAGTTTTTGATCCATGGAGCGACCCGGTTGGGTGAAATTGGCTTGTTTATCTCCTTCGAGGAGTTTCCGATTTCCATCTATCGGGACGCCGAAGCGCTGGGGTGGGATTTGGGCGCATTGGAGCAGGCCAATCGGCTTCATCTGATGTTTACTTCACCGGAGGTTTTCCTCTCCAATTTGAAATCTCCTGACAGCCAACTCAACCGCCTTTTGTTGCAAGCCGATGTGCGGCGGGTGGTGCTGGATAGCATCTCTCATTTCGACCGGCTGACCGGTGACGAAATCGAACTGCGTCGCATATACACCTCAGTGGTCAATGGCTTGCGCCGTGAAAGGGTCACTACGATCCTGTTGGGGGAGGAAGGGCCGGCAATGTGCCGACGGGCTTTCCGGGGAGGGCTTTCGTTTCTGGTGGACACGATCATCTTATTGCGTTATGTGGAGATCGAAAGCGCGATGCAGCGGGCGATCGCTGTACTGAAAATGCGGGGGTCAAGCCACGCCAAAGAGATCCGGCGGTACGAAATTCACACGGGAGGGATCGAGGTGATGGAGGTGTTCGAGGGACGGGAAGGGATTCTCAGTGGTAGCCCTCACCGTTCTATGCCGTGATCGGGTAACTACAGCTATGCCCGGCATCGTTTCCGTCTTCACCGGCGCTCAAAGTGGATTATGGCGACGTTATATCTGGTTGGAACGCCTATCGGTAATCTGGAAGATATCACCTTACGCGCTGTACGCATTCTGGATGAAGTCTCCTTGATCGCAGCCGAGGACACCCGCCGCGCCTCTATCCTCACACAACATTATCACATTACGACCCCTGTGACCAGCTATTTCGAGGGGAACAAACTGACGAAATTGGAAACGGTTCTAGGGGCATTGGAGGGAGGGGATATTGCGTTGATCTCCGAAGCCGGCATGCCCGGTCTCTCCGACCCAGGGTATGAGCTGATTCGAGCCGCCATCGAACGAGGGCATACCGTGACTGCCGTGCCCGGCCCTTCGGCTCCCATCACGGCGCTGGTGCTCTCTGGATTGCCTTCCGATACTTTCTTGTACCTTGGCTTTCTCCCCCGCCGCCAGCGAGATCGCCGGGCTGCGCTGGAGGCCGTCCGGGGTCAACCCTGGACCCTCGTCCTGTTCGAATCGCCCCACCGTTTGACCCGCAGTTTGATGGATATGGAAGCTATCCTGGGGGATCGCCCCATCGCCATTTGTCGTGAACTGACCAAGTTGCATGAGGAGATATGGCGGGGGACGGTCAGTGGCGCACGAGAACACTTTGCCACTGTCAAACCGCGTGGAGAGTTCACGCTGGTTGTGGGAGGAGCGCGGGGAGATAGGGAAGAGAGACCACGCTGGGATGAGGAACAGGTACGTGCGGCAATGAACGCGTTGCGGCAGCAAGGAGTGCGACGTTCTCAGGCTGCCCGTCAGGTGGCAGCGGAGTCCGGCTGGAGCAGGTCGGAGGCGTATACCCTGGCCGATGATGACTGAGTCAATAGGGTGGTAATTATTCCTCCTTTTCGTAGGTTCGAGGTTACTCAGTAGTTTTGCACTTTTTACAAGGCGTCCGCCCCCCCTCAGTCCCCCCCGCTTGCAGGGGGGAAGCTTGCCCCCCCTCAGTCCCCCCCGCTTGCAGGGGGGAAGCCTGTCCTCCCCCCGTGGA
>CAZXVB010000071.1:0-9912 GCA_964643875.1 uncultured Anaerolineales bacterium
AAAATGGCAACCTGCGGGAGGATTGCCCACTTTCCAACTGAAATGAAACGCACCCATTTCAATCTCAATCGCTAATAGCCTGAGCAGCAGTTACTGGTGCCATAGGTTACGTTACGTGTGCCGTCGAAAACCAGCAACCGGTCAATGACGTGACTAACGACGTGACTAACGACGCGACTAACGACACAACCAACGATTACGGACGAAGCACCGGTGTATCCAGATCGAGCGTATTGTTGTCCTCATCCAACTCGACGACGCTGTTGTTCACATCCACCAGCGCCCGTGTGGTGATGTTGGCATACCAACTATTGTAGACAAACGTACAGGCCATATTGGTTTGCCCGCCGGCGACCAGTCCCCCGGTCACATTCCACTCACATGAAGGATCGGGGAAATTGATCCCTCCCCACCACTGCAGAAGGAACCCACCACTGTCCTTCGAACCATCGTTTGCCACCCGGACGACCACCTGCACGTTTTCGCCCTGTACCGGCGGATTGGGAGTAAATGTGATGGATATCGGCTTCAGGTCCGGCAAACCCGCCTTGACCGGAATGACCAGTTGGCGTGTGTTGTTCGTTTCGTCGCTTTCGGCGATCTCCTCACGTGAGTCCACCCACGCCTCGGTAGTATACGTGGCATATCCCCCAAAGAGATATTCCATCTGTGCGATGATTTCCTGGCCAGGATCCAGGGCAAGGACATCAGGGGCCTCGGTGTATTCACATCCTTCGTGAACACAGACTCGCCAGGCCCAATGGACGTTCTCGGCCCTGCTTGCTCCCTGGTTGCGCAGAGTGGCGATAATGTGCAGAGGAATCCCTTGCCGTGGATCGTCGGTATCCACGACCAGGTTGGTGATGACCAGGTCGGGTAAAGTTGCGCCCGGTTCCGGCGTAGCCGTTGGGGTCGGCGTCAAGGTCGCGGTGGGGGTCGCGGTAGCCGGTTCCGGCACCACAATCTGGACGTAGATTTGAGCGCCGAAACGCACCCCGTCCGGGCTTTGCAATTGCCATGTAGAGCGATACGTGCCCGGTGCATCCGGTGCGGTCAACTCCACGCTGATGTCGGTCGAAGAGCCGGGGGCCACGGGAGGGACATTCACCGCCGACGGGCCGTTAAGCCGCTCATTGGAGGAAAAGACCAACTGCGTGCCCTCCTCCCAGGCACATGTACCGGAGTTCCGAACCCGCCATGTCTTGACGAATTTTGTACCGGGGGCCATCTCGGTGTTATCTGGGATGGTGATATCGGCCACATACGCTGCATTGAGCGTACATCCTCCGGGGCCACTCACATCGGGCACAGGGGTATCGGTCGCCGCAGGAGTGATTGGGGCCACGGCAGTTTCCCCGCCGGGTGTGTTCGTCTTCGTCAAGGGAACAACAGAAGTGGGCGTTGTCAAAACCACCGGCTGAGTAGGCTCTGTAGCAGGAGACCTCGCATTGCAGGCCAGTGCAGACAGAAAAAGCACCAGAGCAGCCCAACATAGATACGTTTTTCGGATATCGCGAGTACCCATATGATACAACCTCCCTGAATGTTACTCTTACGAGGGTGACGTCTCACAGTGAGTATATGCGAATCATGGTTTGTGTCAAGATGAAACAGTACATTCGTTCCTGGATGCCATCCGGGTGGTCGAGGGCAATGCCCTCGGCTACCCAAAAATTCAGAGGATTTCCGTGCGAGGGATACCCACTATGCCCCTGGCAACCAGGAACAGATTTATACGCTGCTGTACTAAGCGCAACATCCGCGAATGACGCAAAGTCCGACTTGACACCATCTCCCAATCGCGGTATACTCCCCGCCGGTAGGACGGCAAGATAGGAATGCAATTCAATGGTTACCCTCGAATATCAACTCCTACTTACATCTCAAGGGAGATTCAACTTCCTCGCCTTTTCCGTTCAAACCTTTGGGCAAGTAAATGTCCAAAGGTTTTTTTTCTGTTGGCAAACAGTTAGCCCAAACCACTCCTAGACTCTAACGGGAGAAAGCGATGGCATCTCAACCTACGCTTCGACAAAAACTGGCCCAGGCGCAAACCGAGAACCGCTCCTGGCTATGCATCGGGCTGGATCCGGTACGCGACCGACTACCTGCTTCCGTGCGGGATATAGCTCGACCGTTCCTGGCATTTTGTCGGGCCATTGTCGCCGCCACGGCCGACCTGGTCTGTGCCTACAAACCCAACCTGGCCTTCTGGTTGACCGAAGGGCCGGCCGGTCTGGCCCAACTTCAAGCATTGATCGCCGACATCCCCCCGACCATTCCGGTCATCCTCGATGGCAAATTCAACGACGTTGGCCACACTGCCAACGCCTATGCCCATTTCGCGTTCGAGGTATTGGGCGTCGACGCCGTCACCCTCAACCCCTACCTGGGAATGGACGGCATCCGCCCCTTTCTGAACAATGAAAACTTTGGCGCGTTCCTGTTGGCCCGCACCTCCAATCCATCCGCGCCCGACGTACAGGACTTATCCGCGGGGGGAAACCCGGTATATGAAGAGATCGCCCGTCTAGCAGCTCAGTGGGAAGAGCACTTACCAGGCATGTGTGGGTTGGTCGTCGGGGCCACGTACCCGGCAGAGATGGCTCGTGTGCGGCAGTTGGCCCCCACCCTACCCTTCCTCATCCCTGGCGTTGGCGCCCAGGGAGGCAGCGTGGAGGCCGCCAGAATCCATGGCCCGACTCAGGATGAGCTTGGCCCGGTCGTCAACTCATCGCGGGGCATCATCTACGCCTCGTCTGGGGACGACTTTGCCCAGGCCGCCCGGAACGCGGCGTTGCGCATACAAGCCCAACTCCGCCCAAAATAAAAGGGAGCATCCGATGAACAATCCAACGCACAACACAAGAAATGTCTTGGCGACCCGGCTCGCGCTCAACCTATTCGATAGAGGATGTATCCAGTTTGGGGCTTTTACCCTCAAATCCGGCCTGAGTTCGCCGATCTACGTGGACCTACGTCTGTTGGTGAGCCATCCGAGCCTGTTGGAAGAAGTAGCCCACGCGATGAGCGAGATGATCAACCGAGTCCCTCTGGTATACGACCGGATCGCAGCCATCCCCTACGCCGGTCTGCCCATCGGCACGGCGTTAGCGCTGGCGACCGGCTCCCCACTGATCTACCCCCGCCGGGAAGCCAAAGCGTATGGCACTCGCCGCGCTATTGAAGGCACATTCCAACCCGGTGAAACAGTTCTGTTGGTGGATGACCTGATCACGCGGGGCGACAGCAAACTAGAAGCAGTGGCCCCTCTGCAAGAGGCCGGGCTGACCGTCAAGGACGTGCTGGTGCTGATTGACCGGGAACAGGGCGGCGCGGACGACCTGGCACGCTATGGCTACCGGCTCTACGCTGTACTCCGTCTCACCGAAATCCTAGATACCCTGCGAGATCACGGACGTATCACCCTGGCTCAACACTCCGATGTTATGGACTACTTGCGACGCTCCCAGGCCAATTGATAGCGCTATGTCTACCAATATGCCCCCGTCCCGAAAAACACCCCAAGGAACGCCCGACCTCTCGGTCACCTTGTGCGGTATACGTATGCCCAATCCCACCGTATTGGCCTCCGGCGTCTTGGGGCTCAGCCATCAAGTGATGGCCCGCGTAGCCCGCGCCGGTGCCGGCGGGATCACCACCAAATCGTGCAGTCTGACGCCCCGCGCCGGCTACCACAATCCCACGATCCTGAAATGGGGGCCAGGGCTGATCAACGCTGTAGGGCTTTCCAACCCCGGTGTCGAAGTCATGGTGGAGGAAATACGGGCAGCCCGCGAAGTGCTGGCCCCGTTGAACGTCCCCATCATCGCCTCCATCTTTGCCGAGACAATGTACGACTTCGGAACAGTCGCCCGGTTCATCTCCGAAGCTGAACCGGACATCATCGAGATCAACATCTCTTGCCCCAACATTGACGATCGCTACCGATTGATGTTCGCCGCCGATGCCTACGTCGCCGGACAGGTCACCCGTCTCGTCAAGCGCAACACCGATATCCCGGTGCTGGTCAAACTTTCCCCCAACGTGACCGATATCCAACGGATCGCCAAAGAAGTCGTGGATGCCGGGGCCGATGGCATCACCGCCATCAACTCGGTAGGGCCAGGCATTATCCTGGATGTAGAGACGATGCGCCCAATTCTCGACCACGTCACCGGCGGGCTAAGCGGGCCGGCCATTCGACCCGTGGCCGTGCGCTGCGTCCGCGACATCCGGCGTGCTGTTGGCCCAACGGTGCCGATCGTCGCCACCGGCGGTGTGACCACGGGGCGGGACGTCGTCGAGATGCTTCTGGTGGGTGCCACAGCCGTGGGAATCGGTTCCGCTGTGGCCTACCGGGGAATGGACGTGTTCCGCCAAGTCTGCGATGAATTACGAGATTACATGATCGCTCACGGGTATGAGCGTCTCGACAACCTGCGGGGGAGGGCCTTGCCTTTCCTATGATGAACACTAATGGCATAGCCGGAAACTGGCCGCAACAGGCTTCTATGACAGAGATGACAGAGAAACGAGACAAAGTGTAATGTTACCACGAACCGTTGCCATCCGTGAAATCCACGACGAGACCCGCACGATCCGCACGTTCGTGTTGGACGCGGACCTGCCAGAGGCAGAACCGGGGCAATTCATCATGCTATGGCTCCCCGGCGTGGACGAAAAACCAATGTCCATCGCCCACCCCACTCCGCTCACGGTCACCGTTGCCCGCCTGGGGCCATTCAGCACCGCACTACACCGCCGTCGGGTAGGCGACCTGGTGGGCTGGCGTGGCCCATACGGGCATGGGTTCACGCTACCGGACGTTCACCCAACCCTCGAGAAGGGAAAAGAGCACGAGAAGCCGCCCCTGTTGCTGATCGCCGGTGGGTGCGGCGTCGCGCCCATCTATTTCCTGGCCCACCGGGCAACCGCCCAGGGATGGCCCACCACTGTGGCCATCGGGGCACGCACCGCCTTGGACCTGCCTTACGCGGATAGGTTTCGGGCACTGTCACCGGCAGTCACCCTCCTCCTATCCACCGATGATGGCTCCGAAGGCTTTCGGGGATACGTCACCCAACTGGCCGCCGAGCGGATCGCGGCTCTGTCCGCCGCCTCGTCGCTTCCACCGACGATCTACGCCTGTGGCCCCGAACAGATGTTGGTTGCCGTTCACCGACTTTGTCGAGAGCACGGACTCACCGGCCAAGTCAGCGCCGAGCGGTACATGAAATGTGGAATTGGTGTCTGTGGGCAATGCAGCCTGGACGGTCTACTAGTCTGCCAGGACGGACCGGTCTTCCCAGTCGAGGTATTAGATAATTTGCAAGAGTTTGGACGAACACGCCGGAGCGCCACCGGGCGACAACTTCCCATCCGCTGAAATCAGGATAGTCACCGCCTCTATACCCGGAAAGGTGAAGGCGTCGAACCCTGTTCCACAGGGAATTCCCCCTCAGTCCCTTTCGGACTCCGGGGAAGCAAGACGGTGAAGCGACTTCCCTGTCCCAGGACGCTTTCAGCCCACACTCGCCCGCCGTGCAACTCCACCAGCCCCTTGACAATGGAAAGCCCCAACCCCATCCCCCCCTGACGACGAGTCAAGTGGCTTTCGACTTGATAGAAGCGATGGAAAATACGTTCCAGGTCCTCCAGGGGAATCCCAATTCCGGTGTCGGCCACCACGATCTCGACCTGGCGGTCTTCTCGAGGAGTGACCGACACACGTACCCGCCCGCCGGCCGGCGTGAACTTGACGGCATTGGAGAGCAAGTTATCCAACACCACACGCAGCTTTTCCTGGTCCGCGTAGACGATCACCTCCTGATCGGGTATATCGGTCGTAATGGTCAAGCCCCCGGTTGTCGTCAACGTCGTGTAATCGGCACACGCCTCGGTCACCAATGTGCACAGGTCAAACCGCCCAATCGTCAATTCCATCTGTCCCGTCTCCAGGTAGCGCAGATTGAGCATCGTCTCGATGATGTGCTTCAAACGAGTCGCCGCCCGCAGCACGGCATCTAGTTGAGCACGGGCGGAAGCATCCAGTTCCTCCTGAAGCACCGTCGCATAGAGCATAATCAAACTAAGGGGGGTGCGCAGCTCGTGGGAAGCGATGGCAATGAAGTCCGATTTGAGACGGTCCAATTCCCCCAAACGTTCATAGGCCTGACGCAGAGCTTCCACCAGACGGGTGTTTTCGATAGCTACAGCGGCCTGAGAAGCTAAAGCCATCAACGTATCCACGTCTTCTTGCGTGAACCGTTGCCCTTCTCGTTTGTTGAGCACTTCCAGAACACCGATGGAGCGTTCTTTGACTAACAGGGGAACCGCTAGCAGGGTACGGATCTGCACCCCGACCTGGCGCCCCACGTTGCCAAAATGGCGGGGGTCCGCTCGCGCATCATCCACGATGACCGGCTCGCCAGAGACCAACACTGTTCCAGCGATAGACCCCTCAATGGGCACCGGAATGTTCGCCAATTGACTGGTGGAGTCACCGCTGGCAGTTCGAAACCGCAACTCACCGGTTCGTCTATCCCGTAAGAGGATAGACGAACCCTCACTCGCGGTCAACTCGGCCGCCGTCTCCACGATCTTGCTCAACAATGGGCCAAGGGAGATTGTCGTCGTTAGCTCACGACTGATCTCCAAAATCTTCTCGAGCTGTTGGATGCGGCGTGTGATCCGCTGTTCCATATGCAGCCTCCAATTCCAACATACACCCTTCGATAGCTACCGCGATATCCGGTTCGACCGCCTGTGTCATTTTCCCGCCCTGCCACCAGGCCAGGAACTCGACATTTCCGGCCGGCCCTCGCAAGGGTGAAGGGATTATACCTCGCAAAGCCAACCCCAACGACGCGGCGGCATCCAATGTGCGTGCCAGTACAGCCCGGTGAACCGCCGAGTCACGCACTACTCCACCTTTCTGGACGTACCGTCGCCCGGCCTCGAACTGCGGTTTGATCAGCGCCACCACCTGCCCAGCCGGTGCCAGCCACCCCAACACAGACGGAAGGATCAGCCGCAGTGAGATGAACGAAACATCAATGCTGACCAGGTTCACCGCTTCCGGCAACTCCTTCAGGTAGCGGGCATTGGTGCGTTCCATCACTACCACCCGCTCATCGTTCCGCAAGCGCCAATCGAGTTGCCCATACCCCACATCAATGGCATACACCCGTCGAGCGCCGTGTTGCAAGAGACAATCAGTAAACCCACCGGTCGAAGCGCCTACATCGGCCACCACCGCCCCTCGGAGAGCCTCGTCCAGGCCGAAACGCACAACGGCCGCTTCTAACTTCTGACCGCCGCGTCCAACGAAGCGAGGACGCTCCTCAAGAGTCACGTCAGCTCCAACCGGTACCTGTGTGCCCGGTTTGTCCACTATTTGGCTGGCGACGCGGACCCGTCCAGCTCGGATCAAGCCTTGTGCCTGGCTTCGGCTCTTGGCCCAGCCGCGCTCTACCAGCAGGACGTCCAGCCGTTGTTTGTTCATAAAACAATCATACCTCAAGAAGGACACGGTGGCAAGGGGGAACTTGCCGAAAACAACCGCCGTCGTTGATATGGGCGACCGCGAGGGTTGTCCGGGGTAAAGAAGGAAACAGGGGAAGAAACAAGGCTGGAATTGTGTGTACGGGCACAGCATTGCTGCACCCGTACGGTCCGACGCGCGAAAGCAGGACGTTTAGCGAAATTTACAAACAAACTCTCAAACAGGGGCCGGCGCCGGCATATCCAGCGAAGGCTGCTGCCGCTCAGTCGTCGTCGGCTGCGATTGCCGGGAACGCTGAGGGCCAGATACCGGCGGGGTGCTACCGGAGCTTGTGTCCCCCGACCGCCCCTCGAACAACGCGACAAACTGCTCAGCATCCAGGGTCTCCTTCTCGACCAGTTCCTGCGCGATGCGGTCCAACTGCTCCCGGTAACGTTGCAATGCATCCTTGGCACGTTGATATGCCCGGTGGACGATATAGCGCACCTCGGCGTCTATCTCCTGGGCCACGGACTCGCTATAGTCTCGCTGCTCGCCGATCTCTTTTCCCAGAAAAACCAGCTCTTCTTTCTGTCCAAAGGTCATTGGACCAAGTTTTTCGCTCATCCCATAGCGTGTGACCATCGCCCTGGCACGCTCAGTGACGTTTTCCAGGTCATTGGCAGCGCCGGTCGTCACATCGCCGAAGACGATCTCTTCGGCAGCGCGCCCGCCAAGGGCCATAGCCAGGTCATCCTCGATCTTGGCCTTACTCAACAAACGGCGTTCTTCTTCCGGCAAAGCCAGAGTATATCCCAGCGCCATCCCACGGGATACAATCGAGACTTTCATAACGGTATCACAGTGGGGAAGCACATGTCCCACGATGGCGTGCCCGGCCTCGTGGTAGGCGATGAGCCGCTTTTCCTCCTCGGAGATCAACCGACTCTTGCGCTCTGGGCCGGCAAGCACACGTTCAATAGATTCCTGAAATTCCGCCATATCAATTACCCGCTTGTTGCGACGGGCTGCCAGGATGGCTGCCTCGTTGACCAGGTTCTCAATGTCCGCTCCTACGAAACCGGGAGTTGACTTGGCGATAGTATGCAGGTCCACATTCCGCCCCAATGGTTTCCCCCGCACGTGGATACGCAGAATCTCTTCCCGTCCCTTCACATCGGGCCGATCCAAGACGACTCGCCGGTCGAACCGGCCGGGCCGCAACAGAGCAGGGTCGAGGATATCCGGTCGGTTGGTTGCAGCCATGATGATCACGTTCGTGTCGGTATCGAAGCCATCCATCTCCACCAAAATCTGGTTCAGCGTCTGTTCCCGCTCGTCGTGTGAGCCGCCCAACCCGGCGCCTCGGTGACGGCCGACTGCGTCAATCTCATCCAGGAAAATGATACATGGGCTGTGCCGCTTGGCCTGATCGAAGAGATCACGCACGCGAGAAGCACCGACGCCGACAAACATCTCCACGAACTCCGATCCGGAGATCGAAAAGAACGGTACACCGGCCTCGCCACTGACCGCCTTGGCCAACAGCGTCTTACCGGTCCCCGGTGCTCCTACCAGCAACACCCCTTTGGGAATGCGCGCCCCAAGTTGAACAAACTTCTCCGGCTCCTTGAGGAACTCCACGACTTCCCGTAGCTCCTCCTGAGCCTCGTCCACCCCAGCCACATCGTCGAAAGTCACCGAGGGTTGGTCCCCGGTGTACATCCGGGCACGGCTCTTGCCAAAGGCGATGGCCTGGTTGTTGGCCCCCTGGAACTGACGCAGCATAAAGTAGCCGATGGCAAACATAGCCAGAACCAGCAACACCGATCCGCCAGCACTCAACAAGGTTACCCAATCCGGTGGCTGAACGATCTTGATGTCAATTTCTTGCAATTGCTCTGGCGTGACCCCCAGGTCCAGGAGCTGTTCGGTGACGGTGGATTCTTTGCCCTTGTTGGAATACATTTTCTCTCCACTGACCAACTCCACGATGAGGTTATCACCTTCTACCTGGATAGAAGCCACTTGTTGGGCTTGGATTTTGGCCGCCACATCGGTAAGCGGTTGCGGCGTAGTCGTCTCTGCCCTTTGTGCATAGACGCTGTAGATCAAAAATACAGCTGCAATGAGGATGATCAAGTAAATGAATGAACTTCCCCTTGATTTGGAACGCACGATTTTACCTCCGTTCAGTTATTAAAAGTACCCCTCGGCCTCAGTCTCAAACCCCGGTGGGGGCCTGAAGGCGGAGACGAGGGGCTTCATTGGCATTTGTTGATAACATTTGCTGAAACTCGGCGACACTGGGCTGATTTTCAGCTTATGAAGGCTGATCAGGCCATGCCGCCAGCCCCAATAGAACTATCTCAATTGGGTGTGTTTCAACTGAGTTGGAGACCCTCCCGCAGGTTGAACTCAAAGGC
>CAZXVB010000072.1:0-9905 GCA_964643875.1 uncultured Anaerolineales bacterium
CGCAATGCCAAGTCATTCAATTTGTGAAGGAGGTGCACTATGCTTAACATCAAGTATCAGGCCAACTTTGTCTCCGGCATCTGCGTTTTGCCGGTCACAGAGGCATTGACGGTCACCCAGCCAACGACCGACAACCCGCAGCTCAAGGCCATCAAGGCCCAGCTCCACCTGGCCCAGACCTACTACCAAAAGGGTCGCTATCGCGCCGCTATCAAAGCTTACAAGAGTGCTCAGGCACTAATCCACAAATTGGTAAATCCTAGCCTGCCTTTGGTCGCCTACTTGGCCGATGACACCTTGATGTTACCCGTCACGGCCGACCTCGAACTCAATCTAGCGGAGGCTAGCCTTAAGTTAGTGGAGTTAATCCTGCCCCAAGTTGGATTGCCGACATCACCGGTCACCGTGGCTGACGTTAAGGTGCCGCCTGAGATCGCCCGTCTAGAGACCCTCGGTTTTCAATATAAGGTTGACCTGCCTGTTAAGGCGCAGGAAATGATCACGTTGGGCATCCAGTTGCTGAATATGAGCCATGTGCAGCAGGCAATCCAGGCGCTGGAGAATGCCAACCGCCTGATTACGGAGCCGGTTACACCGGAAGCCCACGCATCTGTGGGTGCCGTAATGCTGAACCTTAGCGCGGCCTATCTCTTGGCTGGTGACTACAACCGGGCCAAACGGCTTGCCGTACGGGCCAAGCAACACTTTATTGCCGCCGACGACAAACTAGGCCAGGCCCAGGCTTTGCATAATGAAGCCAGCGCTCTAAAGCATATGTGTCAGCTCGAAGAGGCCGAGCAGTGCTCTACAGAGGCTGCTGAGCTTTTCCAAGCTGTCACCAAGAAGTGGCGAATCAAGGCCGGTAATCCAGATACCACCAACCCCACCTCGGCCACTGCCCACCTTGGGGCTTCGGCATCGATGCTGAAGGTAGATCACCGTGCCCTAACGAGCTTCATTCAGCCAAGCACCAAACTGGAGGAGCTCAGGTTCATCGCTGACAAGGACACATCATGTGTCTCATTACGCTGGCCCGGTCTGGGTACTGGCTGGGGCAAGGTCGCGGTTCTGACCCCTGCCGAGGCTGAGCGTCAACAGCAGACCTGGTATCTTGGTATCGAGGCTGGGACCCAGATAGTAACCCTGGCCTGGGAGAGGGGCAAACAACCTGCTGCCACCAACTTGCTCCAGACAGTCTATCAACCCCGGGTCACGGCCCAGACAATAAAGGACCTGATCTGGCGGCCTAATAGCGATGGCGAGCTAATCGCCTACCTAACCCACCTATACGCTTTTGTTATCCCCCAGGCCCTCGGCGACTGCTACCATGCGTTGGGCGATTTTGCCCGGGCCGAGAAGTACTACCTGCAGGCGGCGAACTACACCTACATCAACCAGAAATTGGAAGTCCCGGCACTTTGGGCAAGGCTGGCGGCCAACTATGTGGACTGGGGCGACCGTCTGTACAGGCAGGAATACATTGAGGAATGCCAAGGTGTCTATGCCCGCCTGATTACCCGAGATGGCACGGTCCCCGACGACTCCCCCCTCTATACCCTTCCCGTCTTCGCTGGACCAGCGTCAGATGCCCAGCAGCTCATTGCTCACCTGGACGATCCCTCCAGCGTCGCCATCAACCCTGCGATCGCCTGGCCAATCCTGGTTGCCTGGGCACGCTGGCAACACCTGTTGGCAGGTCTGGACTTCTACGGAACCGACTTCACCCCAATTTTCACCTTTGAGTACCTCCAGCAGGTGGCTCGTGCCTTCGCCCAGCAAGCCATCCAGGCTGAACGTGAGTACATCAACTTCCAGACAAAGGCTGAGGCCGAGGCGGCAACGCGTCGCGAACTGGAGGGTATGGTGGCTATGGCCGAGGCCGAAGCGGATGGGCGCTACCAACAATATCTGGCCGCCATCGAGGAGTCAGAAGCCCTCGACAAGGCCAAAGCCCTGGCCGATCTACGCTGCCAGCACGCTATTGAGGAAAAGGACCTATATGCCGCGGCTGGCTACTGGCAGTACATCGCCCAATCGATTGCCACCGCCCATGGCGCGGGTGAAGACTGGTATGGAGACGAGATACGGCGCCTCGCCAGGGATATAGAAGCTGGGTCCTGGCATGGCGAATTCGGTAAGCTGGCGGCTGCGGCAGTCCTGCTGGGTGGCCAAAAATCCTACGAGTACCAACTGGAGCGATTGGAAAACGACATTGAGGAACTGGACGCTATGCGACCTATCGCTCAGCATCAAGCTCAGGCAGCTCAATACCGTAAAGAGGCGGCTCGTATCGCTTGGCAAGCGGCAGAACAACGCAAACAGCTTGCTCAGGACGCCCTAGCTGCCTTCGAGAACGAGGTGCTCACCCCTGAGCTGTGGGCGCGCCTGGCCCAGGCTATGAAGCGTCTATCAGCAGAGTATCGTGATTGGGCCATTCGTGTCGCTAAGCTCATGGAACGGGCCTACAACTTCGAGACCGACAGCCAGCTGCGAGTCATCAAGAATGAGTATCCTACGGGTGATCTGAACGGCCTATTGGCTGCTGACTACCTAATGCGCGATATTGATTCATTCACCTACCATTACATCGCCCACCAGCGTAGCAAGGAAATCCAGGTCAAGGACGTTATCTCGCTGGCCAACGAGTACCCCTTCCAATTTTATAGATTCCAGCAGACGGGCAGGATGACCTTCGAGACACTTCTCTACGACTTCGATCGGCGTCATCCTGGTCTATATGGACAACGGATCAAAGCGGTAGAGGTCGAGATCGTTGGTCTTTTGCCCCAGGAGGGTGTGCGTGGCACGTTGCGCGGAGGGGGGTTGTCGCGCTACCGCACGGCGGATGGCGGCGAAAAGTCGCGCATCCACACAGTGGATACGCTGGCGCTTTCCGAATATACCCTGCGCAACGATGCCTTTGTCTATCGCGCCGATCCGCGCATGCACGGCCTGTTCGAAGGTCACGGGGTGGCCACCAGTTGGGAACTGGACCTGCCGCGTCGCAGCAACAACCTGGACTACCGCCTGATTGTGGATGTGCGGCTCGTGTTGTACTACACCGCACGCTACAGCGAAGCACTAAAGCAGATGGTACTGGAACGCGAGCCCCTGCCGGGTGAAATGATCCACGTGCGTAATTTTCTGCTGCGCTATGACTTCCCGGAAGTGTGGTACGGTTTCTTGGATAATGGTCAGATGATGTTCACTGTAGATGAAAAATACTTACCGCGCAATGAGACGAACTTCCGTACAGATAAGGTCGCCTTACGGTTGATTACGGCGGAAGGGGTCTCACCAGCCAATGTAGTGGTCAAGCTGACGTTGCCGGACCGGGACGCCGTGACCATGACCACCGATGCCAACGGCGAGATCGCCACCGAACCAGGCAATGCCTTGGATGAAGTGATGGGCGGACCGCTACTCGGCGATTGGACATTGGAACTCCAGCTTGCGGAGGGTAGCCCGCTGCTCGACGATGAAGGAAAGCTGAGGGGAAATCTCATTGAGCAAGTTGCTATCATCGTTCAGTATGCCTTTGACTGGCCGGTATAGGAGGAGATGGAATGGAAGCAACTTCCGGTATCATAGAAGGTCTGTTGGCATTGCCTAAGGGCGGTGGTGCACTCCGCGCCTTGGGTGAGCGATTTCAACCCGATCTACTGCGTGGCACTGGCAACTACAGCATTCCTCTCTCCGTGCTTGAGGGACCCAATCGCCTCAAGCCTGATCTTCGCCTACGTTACTCCACCGGTCAGGGCAATGGCCACTTTGGCTTGGGCTGGCGACTCAACCTGCTGGAAGTACGGCGCCGCACCGATCGTGGTGTGCCCACTTACGACGGCAAGGACGAGTTCATCCTGGGCGAATCGGACATCCTGGTTCACGTGGGGAACGGACGATACCGTCCCTGTAGCGATACCCAATTCTGGGACATCCGCTGGGAGGGAGAAGGCTGGGTGATTCGGACAAAGGAGGGACGACGTTACACTCTGGGTTCCTCCGCCGCCAGCCGCATTGCCCAAGACGGACGGGTCTTTGCCTGGCTACTGGATACGGAGACAGACGTGGCGGGCAACGAAATTCGCTATACGTACATGCGCCATGGCAACCAACTCTATCTGCACCAGGTGAGCTGGAGCATCTACAGCCTGTCCTTTGTGTATGAGGAGCGGCCCGATATCCTTCACGACGGCCGCGCAGGGTTTCCGATCCGCACCATTTGGCGGTGTGCGGCCATCGAGCTACGTTGTGATCGCCTGCCTCAACCTGTTCTGAAACGCTACAATTTGAGCTACACACAGGCGTCCGGATCAGGCATCTCTCTGCTGACAGAGGTCCAGCTTATTGGTTTCGACGAGACTGGCAACAGCGAGGAATTTCCTGCCATACGGCTGAGCTACACCCAGCACCGGCCAGACCTGGTTCGCTACCTTCACATCGGCGCTGTCTCTACTGCACCACCCCCTTTAGATGCCCCTGACACCACCCTGGTGGATATGACCGGTGATGGTCTGCCGGATGTGCTGCAAACCGGTCCAGGTGGTCATAGATTCTGGCCGAACTTGGGAAACGGTACCTTCGGAGATGTACGCACCTTAGAAGTCGCACCTCTGGGGATGGATCTTTCCACACCTGGCGTCTCTTTTGCCGACATGAACGGCGATGGCGCAGCGGACCTATTCCGTGTGGACACCCGACTGGGCATGTTCGTGGCCAATACAGCAGCCGGTGCCTGGGCCAAACGGCCAACGGTCTACCGACAGCAACTCAACCTGCGCCTCAGTGCCACCGACACCGGGCTGGTGGACCTAGACGGCGATGGGGTGGTGGATCTGTTGCAGTCGGGTCCTCACGGCTTCCTGCTGACCTATAACCGGGGAGCAGCAGGCTGGTCGCGACCACAGACAGTCCATCGGATTCACGACATCAGTCGGTTCCCCGATGTAGATCTAGGATCTCCTCAAGTGCGACTGGCTGACATGACCGGCGATGGCCTGACCGACATCGTTTTTATCGATTCAGGACGCATCGAATACTGGCCCTACTATGGGTATGGTCATTGGGGGGAGCGGATCCGCATGAAGAATGCGCCCGTGCTTCCATCTCGCTACGACCCGAAACGCCTCTTCCTCTCGGATATTGACGGGGATGGTACGGCGGACTTGCTCTATGTAGACTTCGATCGGGTCTACTACTGGTTCAACCAAAGTGGCCAGGGGTGGAGTGATCGCTACGAGGTGCCCTTTGTGCCACCACCCAACCTGCCCGCTGTGCACTTGGCGGACCTGCTAGGTAATGGCACTCGAGGTTTGGTGTGGAGTGGTATGCCACGCCGTAACGATGATACCGGCTATCGTTACCTAGATTTGGGGGGTGGCGTTAAGCCGTATCTGCTCACTCGGATTGACAATGGCTTGGGTGGCATTACCGAGATCCATTACACTACGTCCACCGCGCTGCGAACGACCGATGCGAAAGCCGGCCAACCGTGGGAGAGTTATTTACCCTTCCCTGTGCACGTGGTGGCAGCCTTGGAGTACACTGATCTGGCAACAGGTCGTGTGAGCCGCACCCGATTCCGCTACCATCGGGGATACTACGACGCTCACGAGCGTGAGTTCCGTGGCTTCGAGCGAGTTGAGGTCGAACACGAAGGAGATACAAGTTTTCCCACTGTGGTTCAGGAAATCATCTTCTACCAGGGTGCACAACCAGGTCCTCTGGCCGATCTTGACCTGACAGCGGAGGAACGGGCTAAACAACGCGCCCTTGCTGGTAGCCCCATCGAGACGAAGGTCTTCGAGATAACACCTGACGGGACAAGAATCCTGCGCCAGAGTGCCAAGCTAACGTGGAACGCACGTCTAGAATTTGACGGTGGACAGCGCTTTGTCCACTTTCCCCATTTACCGGAGATAGAGGCACGGGACCATGCGCCTGGTGAGCCAGATCGAATTGATCATGCGCGCTACACCTACGATGTTTATGGGAACATAATCCGCAAGGAACGTATAGGACGGTTCTCCGATCAGGCAGAATCGGAAGCCCTCTATATAGAGCAGCGTCTGACGTACACCACAAATGAGGCGGCGTGGCTGGTGGGCCTACCTGCCAGCATCGAGACGCGAAACCGCGCTGGTCGTTTACTCAGCCATACGCTCCACTACTACGATGGCCCGCCACTGAAGGGGCTTCCCCTAGGTCAGGCTACAGCGGGTTTGCTACGCCGCACCGAAGAACTGATGCTGGCCGATTGGGCACTGCCTGCTGGCTATGTAAATGAGATTGATCCAAGCTGGGGTCTGGAACATCGAGGAGAGGGTTACTACCGCACCACTGTGGCTTACGATCACGATGCGAGAGGCAATGTCATCACACAGCGTGATGGGTTGGGTGTGAACAAAACAATCGAATATGACGCAGACAATCTCTTTCCAATACGCATAACAGACGTTGATGGACTGGTGACCGAGACGGATTTTGACCCGCGCACTGGTCAGCCAATAGAGATACGCCTGCCAGATGGCACTCGCACCCGATATAAATATTCACCTCTGGGGCGCCTGCGCGCCCAGTACGATACGGCTCCGGACGGGAGCCTCCAATTAACCCATGTGTTCGATGTGGATCTGGGTGATTACAGTGCCACACCGGTGAGGCCAGCACGTATTGCCTCGATCCGTTGTCTGACGCCCGGTCGGGAGCTGGATGAGTTCGAGAACATCACAGACCTAGAGGCGCTAACCGACGTCAACGTGGTTTGTGACTACTATGACAGCGAGGGCAACCTGCTCCAGCGTCTGGGGCGTGGACCCGATGCACCAGATGGATTAAAACGCTGGATTATCGGCAAGCGGAGAGAATACAACGTGCGCGGACTTCCTGCTGCCGACTATCCAAAGGAATTCGCGCCCTCTCTCGCTTTCCAACCCGGGGCACCCACAACAACGCCTGTGCGTTTCTACTACGCGCCAAACGGCCAGAAGCGCCGGATTGAACACCCGGATGGCAGTCGCCTGGAGGTGCACTACGCCCTTAACCGGATCGAGAGGTGGGATGCCAATACCGCGCTCACCGAGCCCCCCGTGATCGAACGATATAACGCTTGGGGCCATTTGACCGAGGTGACACAGCCGGACGGGGTTGGCAATACCGTCACATATCGCTATATCAACGACGAGCTAGGCCGGCTTATGCAAGTGGAGGATCCGACCGGACGCATCATGGTAGCCTATACCTATGCTGGTCCAGGCCCTGCCATCCGGATCACTCACGCCGATGCCGGTCAACGCACCTACTGGCGTGATGCCCAGGGACAATTGCGACTGCGCACTGATAGTCTGGGGCGTCGTTTGATTCTGGACTACGATCCACAAGGACGGCTAAGGCAGGCCACCGACGCCACCGATCCGGCAGCCCCAATTGTAGTGCGGAAGTTGGTCTATGCTGGGAGCCGCTTGGTGGAAGTCCAAGAGGGAAAGATACGCCTGCGCTATGGTTACGATTCTGCAGGCCGACCCGTTCGGAAGGAATACGATTTCGGCGATGGGCAGACCCTGACTCTGCAGCGGGAGTATGGGTTGCTGGGTGAGTTGCGGGCGCTCGTTTACCCCGACGGGACGCGTATAGATTTCACCTACGACCAGAGCGAGACAGTACGCAGTGCTTCGGGCTTCGTAGATGATGTTCACTACGATGCATACGCTAGCCCAACGTGCATCAACTTTAAGGGTGGGCCGTTTGCCAGTTACAGCTATGACCCAGCCATGCGGCGTTTGCAGACGGCAGCTCTGGAAAGCCCTGCTGGCCTGGTGAGACGACTCACATATACATACGATCCCAACGGGAACATCATCACGTTGCTAGACGAGTTGCCTGACAGAACACTGGCACGGCGCTTTAGTTACGACCGGCTATACCGCCTCATCCAGGCAGAGACCCACCGTAACAACCTGACCGGACCCCTGTCTCGCTCTGACCACTATGCTTACACCCCAACCGGCGACCTGGTCCAAAATACTGAGGCACTGACTGGCCCTATGGTATATGGCGATCCGGACCACACTGGGTGGCTCACACAGGTACAGGTGACCGGGGCAGCGACACCCAGCGACCTTGCCTATGATGCAATGGGGCGCCTGACCAGCTTTGGCAATCTGACCAACCTGTCCTACGACATCTGGGACCGGCTGGTCGCCGCAACGCTGGCGGACGGCACCACGGTAAAGTTTGAGTACGACCATCAGGGGAAACGTGTGCGCAAGACAGTAGTACGCGCAAGTATCACCCAAGAGACGCGCTATGTCGAGAACCTATATGAGGAGGGGCCAAATGGCGTGTGGATCCATGTGTACTTGGGTCGTCTGCTGGTCGCCACGCAGCACAAGCCTGTCGGGGGGACAGCGCAGACAGCCTTTGTGCTCACCGATCATCTGGGAACGCTGGTGGCCGCATGTGATCCCTCCGGGACACCTCTACATAACCAGGCTTACACGCCCTTTGGCATGAGCCAAGCCGCGCCAAGTGAATATGACCGTTTTCTCGGCCTATCGTCGGACATGGAACTGGGGCTGACCCAATTCGGGGCTCGCTATTATGCTCCTATGTTAGGCCGCTTCATTACACCTGACTGGTTCATTATTGAGAACCCATCGCGGGTGCTGCGCCTGCCACAGGGACTTAACCTCTACAGCTATGCCATCAACAACCCCCTCGCCTTCAAAGACGCCACCGGCTTGTGGTTCGGTATCGATGATCTGATCGTCGCAGGGATTGGCTTTGTGGTAGGCTTCATCGCCGGCACCATCTACGGCTTGGCAACAGGCCAAGGCTGGAACAGCTTGTTGATCGGCCTGGAGGCTGGACTTTTAGGCGCAGTGGGGGCCTGGCTGGCATGGAATACGGCGGGGATGGCCTTGAGTGGACTGGGGGCCGTCGGGATCGAAGTGTCTGGTGGCGTTGCTTTCGGAATCATGGTTGGTGCCGCCGTTGTTGGTGGTCTTAATGGCGTGATCAGCGGCGCAACGCAGATCTACGACTGGAGCAGTCCAGAAGGTTGGTTCGCCTTTCTCTCCGATTCCACTTGGGGGCTGATCGGTACAACGTTGGGCGTTCTGTTACACCTTATTAACTGGACCTTTTATGGCGGCGGGAACTATCGGCCGGAGCTCAGTCGACGCCAGAACCGGCATGTGTATGACGGTGGCTTCGGCTTCGGAAATTATGCCTTCACACAGGGCAACGTGATCAGTAACCTGCAAGGACAAGGACGCCAAGGAGATCTCTTAGATCACGAGATGCTCCATGTCTGGCAGAGTCGTATCTTTGGACCCTACTTTCAATATGTCTACGTTGCTTGGCTGTACATTGGCTTTTGGGTAGCATTGGTTCTTGCCCCCT
Source organism: uncultured Anaerolineales bacterium (assembly GCA_964643875.1). Classification (GTDB taxonomy): domain Bacteria; phylum Chloroflexota; class Anaerolineae; order B4-G1; family B4-G1; genus CAZXVB01. Next base: position 9,403 of record CAZXVB010000072.1, read on the forward strand.
TCACCGAACAGCCCCTTGGACAGGACATCATGGATGTGGCCTATTATGACAATCCGTGGGAGACGTGGGCCTACTCTGTGGGTGGCACCCCTAGTGGAGGCACTCTGTCGTGGACGTGAATAGAAATCCAAACCCCATAAGGTTGTGTTTGGTGTCACTTGAGCCAGCTATTGGATTGAACAGGCGCAGGCAGTGAATGCAAGGCTGTGGAGAAAGCAGCTCGGCACAGCGCATAACAACGTGTATCTGGCTCAAGCTACGCCCTCACCTAAATCGCCTTCGGCGACTTCAGATACACGCAAACCGTCAGGCTGTGTGAAAAGTAGTTTTTTTGTCCACTTTGCAAGCAAAATTCCAACTGATTTCATCCCTGCCTGTCGGCAGACAGGTGGGGACGCCCTGAATATACTTCATATTTCCCTCTTATCAATTTTTTCTTGCCAAAAGAATATCAATATTTTATTATTTTTCAAGGGTTTTCACACAATCTGGCGTTATCGGAA
>CAZXVB010000073.1:0-9819 GCA_964643875.1 uncultured Anaerolineales bacterium
ACCAATTGGTTCGAAATCTACGTATATGGGCATAGTAAACCTGGTTAGCTTCCTTAGGCTCAATTTTCTAGCCTGCGGGAGGATAGGCCCCGCCACAGTTTCAATTGTCCAAAGTACGGCGATTCATAGCATACAAAAACCCCAAGTGCGCCCAAGCAGGATTAGGCGTCAACCACACTCGAAAGCCCTTTCCCTCCAGGAAGCGAACAAGGTCATGATGTGAAAACTCAGTTACTCCATCATGATATTCGAGACAGATATGCCCGATCCTTTGTAACGCCGAATCACTAGCATTCAGGAGGATCTCGTACTCGGCACCCTCGCAATCCATTTTTAGATAGTCACACCTGTCCGACTGTATCTCATCAAAGATATGATCGAGTGTGGTGCTCGGCACCTGAATGCTATCTTGCGCTCCATCAAGTCCAAAGGCCGTGCTGTGTTGCACAGCTTCCTTGGAGACAATATGAAAGTCTATGGAGCCAACCTGACTGCTGAGGGCATACGGAAATGCTTTGACATTTCGCACTTGGTTCAAATCCAGGTTTTCTTCGAGCATGGCGAATGATTCTGGAAACGGCTCGTAAGCATACACCGTACTATGTGGATGCTCTAATGCGACGCAGATGGCAAAGTCGCCCAGACCAGCGCCGATATCCAACACAACCCATCCGTCTTTGATTTCCACACCTTGCCGCTCGTACTGCCGATCCAGGCAAGTTTCTTTGATGATCCAGATGTCCATTGGCGTGCGAACCCGAAAGTGACATCCGTTTCGCAATTCGAGAACAATGCGCTCCGGGACACGTAGGCCAAGAAAGGCAGTAATGATCGCAGGCCAATTTTTTATCCCTAGCAAAAGTGTCGGTATCGAAGATATGTAGTAGGACAAACGAGAAAGCAAAATGAAGTATCTCCTTGATCCTTGATGAGTTGTTCGCTCTGCAAAGGGAAAAGCATAACATTTGTCAGAATCCAGGCCCCTACTTTTCCGCATTTGCCGTCAATGTCTTTGCCAGGCGCAGGGCCTCCGCACGGGTAGATACGCTCCCCTCGGCCTGAGCTTCCCGGATCGCTTCCAACAAGCGCCCGATCTCCGGGCCGGAGGGAAGGTCCAGATGACTCATCAGATCGCGTCCCGTCACCAACGGGGAAGGTGCAACCGTCTCATCGTAGTGTTCGAACCAGTGGGTCAGGAGCGTTTGCACCACGTCCAGGCGGCGCGACCAACGCTCCGGGTCGAGATGGGGGCCTCGGCTGGCGAGATGATCCGCCAGACTGAACAGTGCCACATCCAGGCCGGCACATCCGGTGGCCCGGAAGTAGCGATAGATGGCCCGCCGAGTTACCCTCTCGGCGCGCGAAAGGTGGGCCGGACGCGCATGTTGCCCAACCAGAACGCGCATCCGGGCGATCTCATCGCCGCTGAAGCGTAATTCCCGCAGCCGCTCGGCGGCGATCCCCGCCCCCACCTGTTCGTGACGATAAAAATGTATCCGGCCGTCTGCATCCTGGGACCGGGTATGTGCCTTTCCCACATCATGAAGCAGCGCGGCCAGTTTGAGGAGCACCATTCGGTCCCGCCCCCCACTGACTTCGACGGAGAGATGGGCGGCGGTCCGGTCCGTGTACCGGCCCAAGGCTTGTGAAATGTCCTCCCATACCGTCGGGGGGATATCGGCCGGTCCTGGGGGTGGTTTCTTGGCTCCGATTTGCCCCGTAGCCACGGCCAGCACTCCTTCCAGCGTGTCCACAGTGTATAGCACGTGCTGCCAGACGTCGAAACGGTGCGGTGGGGATTGCGTCATCCCTTTGAGCGGCTCCAATTCTGGGATCACCTGGCTCAGCAGACCAAGCTGGTCGCAACTTCTCAGATGCCGGACTGCACCGGGGAGCATCAGCAGGTACAGGAACTCGTCCCGTACTCGTTCTGCCGAGCAGCGCATCAGCAGGCGGCTATCCCGTTGGAGCCATAACATAGTTTGGTAGTCAACCTCAAAGTGGAACTGAGCAGCCAGGCGCACAGCCCGCAACAATCGCACCGGATCGTCCTGGAAGGCCCGCTCGCTGGTGGCCCGGATGCGGCCGGCGAGCAGATCGTCGTACCCACCGATCACGTCTATCAAGGCACCATCATTCCCCACGGCCATGGCGTTGATGGTAAAGTCCCGCATCCTCAGGTCTTCTGCCAGTCCAGCGCCCCGTAGGAGCGCAAAGTCCAACACCTGCGGGATACCCTCCTTGGACTGCACGATGACGCGACCGGTCTCGCGGTCCGCATCCAGGGGAAAGTAGGCTCCGCCGAGCACGTCGGCCACCTGGCGGGCCAGCCGAAGCGCATCCCGATCCACAGCGAAGTCCCAATCGTGTGGCATCCGTCTGCGCAAGAGATCGCGCACAGCCCCCCCCACCAACCAGACATAACTGCCCCGCTCTTGGGCCTGACGATAAACGATCTGCCAGGGCCAACTGGGCAATGAGACAAGCGGTGAGAAATTCGAGTTGATGATAGAGGTATGACGATTTGTGTTCATTGGACTAGGACAAATGACAGGTCCTGGCTTCGTCATCGAGACGTTACTATTCAACCCAGCGGTTGAAACCGCGCCCGAGAGGCTAAAGCTGGCTGTCCACGCAGGTGAACACTTGGCTGCAAGCTCTCCAGAGGCGATTTCAATCGCTAAGAAGTAGCCTGAGCAGTTACATCGAGACTAAGAATGTGCATACACCGGGAAGATCACAGTAAACGTGGTACCTTTCCCGACCGTGCTCTCCACCTCGATACGCGCTCCATATCGTTCGACCAGGTCCTTCACGATGGAAAGCCCCAGTCCCGTGCCGACCTCGTTCAACGCTTTAGCGTTCGGCGCCCGATAGAACGTTTCAAAAAGATGCGGCATCGCCTCCGGAGGGATACCGATGCCGGTATCCGTTACACGCACCTCGATCTCCTTCTTACCGTTTTCTTCGATGGAGCGGAGCGTGACCTCAACCCGGCCACCGGATGGAGTATACTTGATAGCGTTGCTCAACAGATTGACGAAGATGCGATCCAATCCCTCCTCCGTCCCCCAAGCGACCAACTCATCGCAACAAGCTTGATACACCAGTTCGATCCCTTTTTCCTCTGCCCGAGGAAGCAACAGAAGCACCGCCCGCCCCACCGAGGCGTTGACAATCACCGCCGTTTCTTCCCCCATACCGTGGGAAGTTTGTCCGGCGGCCAAATCAAGCAAGTCGTTGACCAGTTGCTCCAACAGGTCCAAACGGCGGCTGATACGCCCGAACAACTCTCGTTGCTGAGGGGTCAGTTCCCCGGCGTATCCCTTGAGTACGCCTCGGAGCAATGACTGCGCCACAGCAACAGGGGAGCGCAACTCGTGCGTCGCCACATGGATGAAATGGGCCTTTTCGGCCTCTAGTTCCCCCTGGGTTCTCAGGGCCTGCACAGCTGAGATGGCCACAGCCCCCAGGGCCGCCAGAGGGGTCAGCGTCGCGATGGTCTGAGAATCGAAGCCGCCCGACGGCGCGGCATACACCTGAAGAGTCCCCACCACTGTCTCTCCCTCCGCGAGGGGCAAACAGATGGCGGAGCGATAGGCATCGAAAGGGGGCAGGAGATGGGCGTCCGTCCAGAGTGGGATGTCTCCCGCCAGGGCAGCCTGATCGAGAGGGGAGTCGGCCAATGGGACTGTAGCTGGCAGGTCTGTTTTCGGGACTCCCACAGCAGCCGCCAACGATAGGGAACGTCCCCCCGCCGACTCATTTTCATCAAGCAGGCGGACGACCGCTGCGTCCGCCTGTACGATTTGTCGGGCGCTCTGAGCCAGGCGCTCCGCTATGTGTTCTAGATTCAATATACACTCACCGGGTAAAAGCCTCGTGGTCCGGTTCCCGACCGGGCACAAGGGGATCCCACTAGAAGGCGACTATCATGGTTACCTGATCAGCGCCTGCACCTTCTCCAACAACACATCAGGGTCTATGGGCTTGTCCACGAAATCATCCACCGGCAGGTAAGCCTCGTCCGGGCCAAAGCGGAGGGACGTAGTCGTGTGAATCGCCGTCAGCATCAGAATGGGGATATCCCGATATGCCGCATACTCCGAGGCGGGGTCCGGGTTGCGGAGTTGCAGGGAAACCTGGAAGCCGGCGGTCGTGGTTTCCATCATCACATCCAGGATAATCAGGTCTGGTTCGACCTCCTTTACCTTTTGCAGCCCTTCCTCGCCGGTGGCTGCGTGGAACACCTCATATCCGTTGGCCTCCAGCGGCATACGGATTGCCGTCACCATATCGAGATCATCCTCAATCACCAGAATTTTGGGCATGGTTCTCTCCTTTTACCTCTTCAAGCACCGCTGCGATCAAACGGGGAAGTATTGCCTCAACCGCTGGACTAAGCCCTTCTCGCCAGCCGACGTAGGCCGGTTGCACGCCAAAGATCACTATTTCCGGCAAGGAACACCCCAATGCCCCGGCTAACGTCAACACATCGCTCAGACCGGCGTTGTGGATGGAGACACTTCCCTCTGTGAATTTGGGGATCAGGCGGGCCTCCTGGGGAGTAAAACGGACAAACGTTCCCGGCTCTTGTCCCATATCGGCTGCGTCCACCACGATGACCCGCTCCCATCCCTCCAACGTGTGCAGTAAATCCAACCCGCCGGTTCCCCCGTCCCGGAGCGCAACCCCCGGCGGCAGCGGTCGGGCGGCCAATTCGGCCACCAACCGTGGGCCGACGCCATCATCTCCCCGCCAGGGGTGCCCCAGACCCAGGACGAGCGTACCGACGTTCAGCGTCTCAAACGAATGTGACATTCAAAAAGTGGGTCGAGCAGGAAATACAAGGGTCGTATGCCCGCACCAACATCTCCAACAGGAGCCGGATCTCCTCCTGAGGTTTGTCCATGATCTGCGGCACTAAGGCCCGCATATCGGCGTTCAGGTTGGCGTAATTCTGGTTGGTGGGAATGACGCAATTGGCCTGAATGCAGATCCCCTGCTCGTCGTACACGTAATTGTGGAACAGGATGCCCCGTGGCACGTCACACGATCCGACGCCCTCGCCGCCCCCGTTCAAACGCACTGCCGGCGGCTCCTCCGGCTGGATGCCGCGCGTAAGCAATTCGTCCATAATCTGGATTCCATCCTCGATGCAATGCACCATTTCCACCACTTGGGCAGCGCTGTTCAGAAATGGATTGATCACCGGCGGTTTCATGCCCAACTTGGCGGCTGCCTCCTTGGCGCGGGGGTGGAGTTGATCGAAGTTGTTGTTGAAGCGGGCCAACGCCCCCACCATATAGGCATCCCGGTTATGTTTGGTCCACTTAGCGGTGGAGAACGGCACACACCACTCGTTCGTCACCTGACGATACTCCTCAATGGGATACGAGAACCCATCAGAAGTCTTGATGGTTCCATCAATGAAGGCGTACATATCATCCCGCGTGAGCGAGATGTACTCCGTCTCTCGCTCGAACTCCGGCCAGGGAAGTGAGGCGAACAGGTCTACCGTGGCATCCATATCAGCGCGGGCAGCCTCGAAACGACCCTTCATCTCCCGCACTTCGGATTCGGTGGGCAGATGGGTGAATCCCCCCACGGCCATAGCGACCGGGTGTGTGTGCCGTCCGCCGATCATAGCGCACAAATCACCGGAGAGTTTCTTGATCTGTAAAGCACGCATAACAATGTCCGGATGGCTCTCGGCCAGAGGGATCACCGAGCCGACCCCCAGGAAGTCCGGCGCGACCAGATAGTAGGTATGCAACACATGGCTGTCAATGATCTCGCCATAGAAGTTGAGTCGCCGGAGCAGTTCCGTTTGTTCTGAGATTTCCACTCCCAGGGCGTTCTCGGTAGCCCGGAGGCTGGTGGTAGCGTGCCCCACACTGCAAATGCCGCAGATGCGTGAGGTAATGTGGCTCAGTTCGTAGTATGGACGCCCGCGCACGAAAGCCTCGAAGAAACGGGGCGCTTCGACCACCTCGAAGCGGCAGGTCTTGATCTCGCCGTTCTTGATGTCCACGACAATGTCCCCATGTCCTTCCACGCGGGTCACGTGATGGACGTTGATGTTGACATTCACAGCACTCATTTTCCCTCCTCGTCCGCCTGTTGGGCCTGCACCTGATATGCGTTGAACATCGTAAAGCGCGACATTAACTCCTCCACAGTCAGGCCGGCCTCAGCCAGGACATCCTTCATTGCATTTTCGTTGGGGTTCGGAATGAAACCCCGGCATCCCTCACAGCCACTGCCATAGGTGGGACAGATGGCGCCGCAACCGGCCCGGATTACGGGGCCGAGGCAGAATTCACCGATATGAAAAAGACATACGTTTTCCCGGAGCTTACACTCCACGCATAGGGGATAATCGGGTATCGGAGGTTTCTTGCCCAGCAAAAGGGCCTTGACCACCCGCACGAATTCCTCGCGGTCTATGGGACAGCCCGGTATGACAGCGTCCACCTCGATCACGGCGCTGATGGGACGGGCCTCATAGGTCTCATACCAGTCGGCGTTGTCACCATACACCCACCGGCGGACGTCATCCAGAGGGTGTAGCCCCTTGAGGGCGTTGACGCCTCCCAGGTGTGCACAAGCTCCCAGGGCGACCACCACATCCGCTTGTGCGCGGATCTTTTCCAGGCGGGCCTCGTCCGATGGGCGAGTACAGGAGCCTTCGACAAAAGCGATCTGGTAATCCTCGCCCTTTTCGGTCATCGCCTCACGGAACTGAACGATCTCGACGGCGTCCAACAGATCGAGATGAGTTTGGAGCGAGTCCACCACGGTCAACTGACAGCCTTCACAACCGGCAAAGTCGAAGAAAGCGACTTTTGGTTTTCCGTTTTTGCCCATTACAACGCCTCCTCAATCCCCTTGACCTGGGAGTAGGTGAAGACGGGACCATCCTGACAACAATAAAGGTTGTTGATCTGGCAATGGCCACACTTCCCCACGCCACACTTCATCCGTCGCTCCAGCGAAAGATAAATCTGTGACTCCGGTATTCCCTTTCCCAGCATTTCCATCAACACAAAGCGATACATAATCGGCGGTCCACAGGTGACCGCGACGGTGTTACGGGGGTTGATGCTGATTTTGGGGAAAAGGGTGGTGATTACACCCACGTGACCATCCCAGGTCTCGTCCCCCCGGTCCACCGTGACGAGGCACTCAACGTCGTCCCTGGTGGTCCATTCTTCCAGCTCATCCCGGAACAGCAACTCTTCGGGACGTTTGGCGCCATACAGGATAACCACCCTCCCAAAAGAACCTCGTTCATCGAGTACCTGGTTGATGAGCGAACGGAGCGGGGCCAGCCCTAGCCCACCCGGAGCAAACAGCACGTCCTTGCCACGCATCTTCTCGATGGGAAAGCCATGGCCAAAGGGGCCACGTATCCCCAGCCCATCCCCCGGTTGCAGAGCATGCATCGCATTGGTCACATCGCCTACCCTGCGCACACAGAGCTGGAACGAGCCATTGGAGCGGCTGGGAGAGGAGGTGATGGAAATTGGAGCCTCGCCAATACCCAACAAGGAGACCATCACAAATTGGCCGGGAGCATGCCCCAGACTGCGACCGGCAGGCAATTCGATAGTGAACAGTTTTTCCAGGGCGGTCAACGGTTCGACGTTGACCACACGAGCGATCTCAGGTGTATAAACCGATGTGCTTGTATTCATCGTCTGTTCTCCCTCAATTTTCTTATACCGATCCATGGATGGTGTTGAAACCCTCCACGATGCTGATCTTGGCCACACAAGCACGGATGCATCGGCCACACCCCACGCAGCCCAGTTCGCCGAACTTTTCGTAAATGTATTTCCCCTTCCGCATGAAGCGATGCCGCTGACGGGCGGAACGAGCTTGGCGGAAATTCTCACCGCCGGCTACGCGGGCAAACTCATCCAACTGACAGGAGTCCCATCGGCGAATCCGCTCCCCCTCGGTCAGGGCCATGTTGACTTCGTCCATCACATTGAAACAATAACACGTGGGGCAAACATTCGTGCAGGATCCACACGCTAGACAACGCTCTCCCAACTCTTCCCACAACGGATGGTCGTAGGCCGTGCTCAACATCGCTGGCAAGTCAACCGCCTCGAAATTCAGTCGGTAGGTGAAACGAGGCCACTTGGCGCTCAACACTCGATTAAGACGCTCATATTCGGCCTCTGTGGCTTCCTCGGCTCCCCCCTGAGCATAACGAGCAAGTAACTCTGCTCCGGCCTCCGTCGCTACATCCACCGCATATGCCGGTCCCAGGTCCGTGAGATGCAAGTCGTACCCGTCATCGGCGGTCAGCGTACCCATGCTCTTACAAAACGAATGTTCATCGCATGGCTCCAGACATTCCAATCCAACAATGATCGTCTGTCGGCGTCGCTCCAGATAGTGCGCGTCCGGATATTCCGCCGAGAAGACTTTATCCAGCAACTTGATGGCATGTAGGTCGCAGGTATGTACACCCAAGAGCACGGTCGGAGTCGCCTCGATGACCGGCTCAATGTGAGGATCTGTCCCCCTCTTGAACGTCGCCAACCGCTCCTCAGGTGGTTGGAGTGCTTTCTTAGGGGGCAGAATGGTAGTGTTGTAGTCAAGGCGCAGTTGAGCCGGATCGGTGAGTGTATCGAAAACAAATTGTGGGCCTTTTGCCCGTGGTCCCACGACCCGGTAGTCCTCCATCAGCGCTTTGACCAGGGGAGCAATCGCTCCTTTGTCCAAAATCATCAAGTTCATAATCAGACTCCTTCACTGGTATATGGATGACAACCTACCAATTCACTGCTGTATGTGAATTATGATTTCCAGGCGAGTTCCAACACCCACCTGGGATTCCAACTTCATCTGATCGGAACAAGCTTTAATATTGGGCAACCCCATCCCGGCGCCAAACCCCATCTCTTGTACCCAAGGTGGGGCCGTGGAATAGCCGGGTTGCATCGCTTGCTCGATATCGGCGATACCGGGACCTTTGTCCAACGCCTCGACACGGATTCTGCCTGGGCGAACTTCGGCCACGATCTCTCCTCCATCGGTAAAAATAACGATGTTCATCTCCGCTTCGTAGGTCGCTACAGAGACACGGCGAATGATAGCCGGGTGAATACCCAGGCGGGTCAACGTCTTACGCAAATTGCTGGCAGCGGTCCCGGCCCGGGTGACGTCTCCGGCAGTGACCCGATAGCCGAATACGAGGGCAATGTCATCGGCCACAATGTCCTCGAAGATGTGGCTGGCGCGATACCGGTGGATTTCCTCTTCGTGATAATCTACATCCAATTTGCGGAGCATCGCCCGGCTGACGTCTCCAGGGGTGATGATGCCCACCAGTTGTCCCTGGCGGTTCAAGACGGGAAAACGACCAAACTTGAGCTGGCTGAATTTGCTCACCGCGTGTACCAACGGCTCATCTTCGTAAAGCGTAGCCGGGGAAGCGGTCATCTTCGCAGCGACCATCGCATCCATCTCACCGGACGCCAAGGCTTCGATCAGGTCCTCTACGCTGACGATCCCTACTATCTGCCCATCCTGGTCTACCACCGGAGCGCCGGAAATACGTTTCTCCCGCAAGGTTTCACGGAGCGCAGCCATCGTTATATGGGGTGGGACAGTGGTGACGTTCCGGGTCATCGCTTGACCAACCTTCAACTCGTACACCATCGCCTGCAAGCGCGATACCTCTTTGCTGGCACCCAACTCAGTCGAGGCAGCATAGGACACAGGCGATGACGGCGAAGATAAAGATGAGGATCGTGTTTTCTCGGTCATTTCACAACGACCACTTAACGACGTTCCAAC
>CAZXVB010000074.1:0-9809 GCA_964643875.1 uncultured Anaerolineales bacterium
CGGTGACGCTCATCGGCGAGGAGGTCTTTGTCGGCGGGGAGGTACAGCGGGTCTATTTGCCGCTGGTGTTGAGGCAGTGACTGACGTTTTACGCCTCACGCCTCACGTCTCCCATCTCGACCTGGCCCAGGTAGATGAGCGACTCCAGGTCATCGGCGTCGTCAGGTGCATAGCGGGCCACCACTGCCCGCACGCGCTCCAGGTCTGCGTCCGAGGCCAGGCCGAGCATAGTGGTCAGGTCGCCGATATCACGCCCACGCGAGGCGGCAATTTTCATAATCACCAGATAGGGCAGGTCGAGCACCGGCAGCCCGGCCGGGTCCCGGCGGAGGTGGGCCAGCGCCTCCTCCAGCCAGGGGTAATCGCCCATGATGACGTCCACCTCGACCCCCTCCGGCGAGCGGACCAGGAAACCGGGCACGGCCAGGGGGGTGACGATTTTGTAACCGGCTGCTTCCAGCCGTTCCATCACCTCGTCGCCGTCGCCACGGCGCACCAGGATGTCCAGGTCCTTCGTCGCCCGCTCCGGCATATAGGCCCGCGTGGCCACGGCGCCGACGACGGCCCAGGGGATACCTTGCAACACGGCGCTCAGATCGGGCCAGGTGGTCATAGCGGTCCTCCGTCGCAAGAACTCCGGCGCGCTGCCGGTGCCGGGCTTGATGCGCCGCATACTGATGTCTATCAGGATGCGCCGCCGTTGGGCGGGCGTCAATTGCCCGTCGGGGGAGACGGCGGCAATGGCTGGGGGAATCGGCATACTCTCCTCCTGTAGTGGGATTGTAGCGGATGAAAGGGCAGGTGTCAAGTTGTGGCCCCCGCCCCGCTGGGCCCGTTGTGGGGCCCGGTAGGGCGCGGTCGGGCGCGGTCAGAGACCGGCCCGAGCGGGGGGAAATGCCACCACATGGCGGGCGGCTGGCGGCGGATGAATCCTGCCGCCCGGTCTTTCCAGCGCTTGCCCCTGCAGTCGGGTAACCGACAGGGATAGGCCAGGTACGGCCAACTTGAGATATGCCGCAATCCATGGTAAACTCCTCCCACGACTCTAGCGGTGCGCAGCACCTTGAGAACCAGAACCAGAACCAGAGCCGGAGCCAGAGCCAGAGCGAGATAATTCAGACGATGCCGATATCTACCAAGGAGCAGTTCAGTGCGCATTTTGCACCTGGTTCACCAATATATGCCGGAGTACGTGGGCGGCACAGAACTCTACACCCGCTGGCTGACCCAGGCTCAGGCACAGCGTGGTCATCAGGCAGCCATCTTCTACCGCCGCAGCGCCGACGGAGTGGGGCGTGAAGCGCGGAGCGAGGGCCGGGTGCGCATTTGGGCAGCGTGGAACGGTGTCGTCTCTCCGACGCGCCGCTTCTTCCACACCTTCCGCGATCCGCGAATGGCCTCTCTCTGGGAACAAACCCTCGACGAGTTTGATCCGCACCTGGTGCACATCGAGCACCTGATGGGGCTGCCTGTTGCCCTGGTGCGCACCGTTCAACAGCGGCGCATCCCCTATGTCATCACCTTGTGTGATTTCTGGTGGGTGTGTGCCAACGCCCAACTGTTGACCAATGATACCCAAACCATTTGCGACGGCCCACAGGGCTATTGGAACTGTGCCCGTTGTGCCCTGGCACGGGTCGGTCGCACCGGACTCTGGCCGGCCCGGCCTCCCCTGGCCGGATTGCTGGCCTGGCGTAACCGCCAATTGCGAAGTGTGTTGCAATGCGCCGATGCGCTCCTCGCTCCTACTCCCTTCGTCCATCACTGGTATGCAGCCCACCACGCCCCACAGGAGCGACTGATGACGCTCCCGCTTGGTATGGAACATCCCGATCCGCCTATGCCGGTTCCTCTTACCGGGCGACCTCTCCGTTTTGCCTACATCGGCGGCCTGGCTCCTCAGAAGGGCGTCCACACCCTGATCGCTGCCTTTGCCGGCCTTCGTCTCCAGGGAGATGCAGAGTTGTGGATCGCCGGGGACGAATCTTTCGACCCGGCATACGTCGCCCGGCTGCGTGAGTTAGCGAACGGCGCTCCCGTCCGCTTCCTGGGGCGGCTCTCCCGCTCGGCAGTGTGGGAGACCCTATCACAGGTGGATGTGGTGGCCGTGCCCAGCTTGTGGTACGAAACGTTCTCTTTCATCATCTCTGAGGCTTTCATCGCCCGCCGGCCGGTGATCGCTTCTCGGTTGGGGGCTTTGGCCGATCGTGTTCGGGACGGGGTAGACGGTCAGTTGCTTCCGCCGGGAGATGTATTGGCCTGGCGCGCCGCTCTGCAGCGTCTGGTGGATGCCCCCGACATGGTCGTGCAATGGCAGGCCAACGTCCGCCCGCCGATTACGTTGGAGGCCCACGGGCGACAGATAGAAGCCTTGTACGCCCGGATTCTCGAAGAGGCTCCGCCCCGATGATAGCCCAATGAGCAGCAGCCGGCACATCGCTCGCTCCGCAGCCCTCGTGATGGCCCTCTTCGTCCTGAGCCGTCTGTTGGGACTGGCACGCCAGGTCGTCATCGGCGCGTTGTTCGGTGCTGGCTGGGAGTTGGATGCGTATTTGGCCGCTGCCCGCATCCCGGAGATGATCTTTATGGTCGTTGCGGGGGGCAGCCTTGGTTCCGCCTTCATCCCCACGTTTGCCGACCACCTGGCGCGTGAGGGCCGGGCAGGGGCCTGGCGGCTAGCCTCCGCCGTCGCCAACCTGACGCTAATCCTGTTGACCGTCCTGGCGGCTGTGACGGCCATAGCGGCTCCGTTCCTGGTGCGCACCGTCGTAGCTCCCGGCTTCTCCCCGGCTCAACAGACGTTGACCACCGACCTTCTACGGCTGATGCTGATTTCCCCAATGATTTTCGGCGTCAGCGGCATCGTGATGGGGGTGTTGAATGCCTATCAGCATTTCTTTCTGCCGGCGCTGGCGCCCTCGATCTACAACCTCTCGATCATCACCGGGGCCGTATGGCTCGGCCCACGGCTGGGTGTGCGGGGGATCGCTATCGGTACGGTCGTCGGTGCGGGGCTGCACTTGCTGATCCAGACGCCTGGGCTGCTCCGATTCGGCGTCCGTTATACGCCCACCCTGGGGCGAAACATCCCCGGCGTATGGGAGGTGGGGCGTCTGATGGCTCCCCGGGTGCTGGGCACGGCCATCGCGCAGATTAACTTTGTCATCAACAATAGCATCGCCTCCGGACTGGGGGAAGGAGCCGTCTCGGCCATCAACTATGCTTGGATGTTGATGCTGTTGCCGCAGGGCGTCTTTGCGCAGGCCGTTGGGACGGCAGTGTTTCCTACATTCGCGGCACAGGCCGCTCGTCGGGGATGGGACGAGATGCGCCATACTCTCTCCGTTACGCTGCAGGCCGTCTTTGTGCTGTGCCTGCCCGCCACTGTGGGATTGATTGTGCTGGGACGCCCACTGGTGAGCCTGCTCTTCGAACGGGGAGCTTTCGAGACTTCCTCGACCGAAGCGGTCACCTGGGCGCTGGCCTTCTATGCCCTGGGGCTGATCGGTCACGCTGGCCTGGAGATCATCGCCCGTGCTTTCTACGCCCTCCACGATACCGCCACCCCAGTCTGGGTGGGCGGCGTGGCGATGGGATTCAACACGCTCTTGAGTCTGACGTTGCCCTCGGTATTCGCCTCCCTTGGCTATCCGCCCCATGCCGGCCTGGCCCTGGCCAACTCCATCGCCACGTTGATGGAATTGGCGGCGTTGGTGGTGCTCATTCAGGGGCGCATGGGGAGGCTGGAAAACGAGGCGATGAAAGGGACTCTGACGAAGAGCGGGATCGCGGCACTGGGGATGGCCGGCGTTCTTTTCTGTTGGCAACAGTGGTTGTCGGATGTCGGCCCGTTGATCGTGGGCGGAGGCGGCATCGCCCTCGGCGTGCTGGTCTACCTGGGGTTGGCGTGGCTGTTGCGGTTGCGCCCGCTGACCTGGGCGCGGACGATTCGCTCCGATTAGTCTCCACGCTCCACTTCTTGCGTGTGGAGGGTCGAACGGTCGCTTCCCGGTTCCAACACGGACTGACGGGCCAGCGCCAGGGCTTGTTCCTCCTCTTCGCTGAGGGCTTTCGGGGAGAGCCATCCCTCAATTGGCTTGGCGTACACGCGGGTCATTCCCCGGCCATACAGGGCCGAGACCACGACGCCGTTCCCTATCCCGTCCGTCAACGCCAGGGAGAAACTTTGATCGCCGCCGGTATCCTGGAAGGCGCGAAAACGGACTAAGCCGATCCCCTGGACTGTGTGCCCCAACGTGGCGTCAATCTGTTGCAAGCGAGTGACCAGCCGCTCGGTGCGCTCACGGGTTTCGGTCAGCCGACCAGCGAGCGTTCCTAACGCAGCGACCACATTAGCATCTTCAATTTCAGCGTTCTCTCCGGAAAAGAGTTGCCCGATACGGTTTTGCAACTGTCGCAAACGAGCTTGCAAATCCAACACCCACACGATGCCGACCAGCACCAGGATCGTCAATCCTACTACCCAAATGATTAACGCGATGTCCATATTGCCTCCTCATTTGCCCGTTACCCGCACCGGTCCCAGGATCACCCGGTCGCCGGCTAAATTGCCCGCTAAGTCTACCACAGGAAGGCGCCGAAGGGAAGTCATCCCATACATCCCCACCTCGAGCCAGTAATCGCCTCCAGGAAGCTCGGCGGGGACGATCAGCCGATAGGGATCGGTGAAGGTTTGTCCTGGCAACCACTTGGGGAACCAGAGATACGTGGGAGCGGACCCTCCCAGCGGGGTGTAGTCGTGGCTGAGTACCGGACGGCCGTTGCCATCAATTAGGTGAATGAAGACGGTCAGGCTTTCCCGAGGCGAGGCCAGCGCCTGCCAGCGCAGGGTGAGGTGGAAAGCCTGACCGGCGGGCACGGCCACCGGTTCTTCCCACCGGGCGTAACGCCTTTGTCGGCCGGCCAACACGCTTGCTCGCACCAGGGCCACTTGATGGTCCAGGTCTGCCAGGGCGTGCTCCGGCACGGTTGGTGGATGTTCTCCACTGCTCCCCGGTTCTACGGTAACGGTCGTCAATCCAACCAGCGTCTCCCCGGTCGAAAGCGCTAACGCGGGCCGTCCTCCACTGAGATCGGCGTATCCCAGCCGGAGTTCATATCGGCCTGTCAGGTCGAAGGGAATAGGTAGCTCATACACTTCCGGGACGATCTCTCCGGGCTGCCATTGGGGCGTCAACAAGCGGCTGTCCGTAGTCCAGCGGGCTTCCAGTGGTCCGAACTGTGCCCACGGCATCCAGATGCCCTCCAACGGCTCCGTCACCTGCTGGTATAGAAGCAGACGGAGCGGTTCTCCACTGCGGGCTGTCGTGGGGGCGTCGAACCCCACCAGGTGCACCCGCCCATCGGCCCAGACGTCGAGGGGGTGGTAGGGTGGGAGGTGCTCGTCCGTTACCGGCGGCGCTACGACCCGGTAGAAAGGCGAAGATCGTCCATCGGGCACCAATCGGAAGCCGGCGTTGCGCACTGCCGGCCGCTCAGCGGGCAGGTAAACCGGCCCTTCGGCGATATGGTCCCACACAGCCTGCGGCCATGTGGTAGCCGTGGAGACGAAGACCAGCTTCACGTCTTCCTCGTTCAGGGGGTGGCCTTGGGTATAGATATGAGTCCACAAAGGGGTGAGATGTTCCCAGTCGGAGAGGAGGATTGCCCCCTCGCCCCGGCCCGCGAACCTCTCGTACACCGCCGCGACATAATCGTCCGCGGCCGTGAAGTCGCGCAAAGAGATTCCCCGGCCGATATTCAGCCCTCCCTGATAAAGCGGCAGCCCTACACACAGCAGAAACAACGCTCCGAACTGCCACTGTCTGCGGCCGCCTTTGCTGGCCTGTTCCTCTCTCTCCCCATCTATCCCACCGCCGAGCGCTAAAAGACCCACCCCCCCCAGGATCGCAAAGGCCCCCATGGGGAGCAGCAAGTAGGCCATCACGTCTTGTACCGTGTTGAGGGTAAACGCCAGGTGAGTCAGCAGGAACAGCCCTGGCAGGAGAGTCGCTTTGGCAGCCCGTCGAGCTAACCAGGCCATTCCGAGGAGCATGCAAGCAATCGTTGGGAGTGGGAATTGGAGTCGAAGCAGGGAAACGAAGACACGCATCCGGTCGAACTGATCCGCCAGACCAAAGTGAAACAGGTTGACCCGCAACCCCTGGGCTGTGAAGTGTCGCCAGAAACCGCTCCAGGTGTGCATATCGGTTGGCCCGAATGGGGCGCTGGGGCTTCGCAGAGGATAGTACAACAGAGGGAGTAGCCCCAACAGCGCGCAGCCAATGGCCGTCAATAACACTCGCCTTTGTCGCCAGATCCCCGGCCGGTGGATGAGGATGAAGACCCCATAGGCCGGTACGCCCATCAGTGTGATCGGGTGGTGAGTGGCGGCCAGGCCGATGGTGACCGCAAATCCGTACAACCAACGATCCTGATCGGTGTACCACCAGGCGAACAGCAAAGCCAGGTGAGTGAGTGCCAGGGCCGCACTGACGACGTGGGGGTTGGCGTGCGTCGCGTGTTGCCACAGGTCGGTCGCCACCGCCCACGACGCTCCGCCGAAAAGCGCCCCTAACAATACCACCGGCTGGGGACGACCGAGCGCCATGCCCAATATGTACACGTTCAGATAGACGGCCACCACGGCCCACGCACCGACCGCCGCCGCCAGCAGGTTCGTGCGGAAGGCAATCGTCCCGACCGGCACGATCATCTGCCATAGCCGGGCCATCAGGGTATAGAGCGCGTACCCCGGCGGGTGGGCGATCCCCAGAATCGCCGGGATGAACTGGTATTCGGACGGATCGCCGAACAATGTGCCCGGCGCAGCCGTCGCAGCGTACAACGCAAAAGCCCCACTCCAGAGGATCGCGGGACACAGAACCGCCAGGCGCGGCCGGGAAATCGAGAGGTTGCAGGGGATACGTGCAGCCACTACGTCCTCACCTTCTGGCTCCGAGAGATGACGTTTTCCGGCCCGATTACGTCTTCCAGGGCCTCCCGTCCTACCGCCCCGTGGCGCAACACCTTGATCGGCAACCCGGTTCCATCCACGATAGTGGAGGGAATGCCACCCGGTGCCGGCCCACCATCCAGAATAAAGTCAATCCGCCCCTGCAATTGTTCCTCGACTTCCTGGGCTGTGACCGGACTGAGACGGCCGGAGAGGTTAGCGCTGGTCACAGCCAGGATCCCTCCGGTGAGCCGGATGAGGTCCCGGCATACCGGAAGGTCGGGAATGCGGATCGCGATTGTCGGCTCTCCACTGACCGAGTCCGGGACGATCTCCGTCTTGGGTAATACGACCGTCAGCCCACCTGGCCAAAAGCACCTGAACAGGCGTTCCAAGTATGGACGCGTGGATGGGGGAACGATCGCTACTCGCCTCAGGAAGCTCTCATCTGATAGCAGGAGGGCGATCGGCTTACCTCTTTCTCGTCGCTTGGCCGTGTACAGACGTTCGACTGCCTGGGTGTTCCACGGTAAAGCACCTACGCCGTATACTGTGTCCGTGGGGAAGGCGACTACGGCACCTTTTTTCAGGATCGTAGCCGCGTAGGCGATGTTCTCTTTATTGGCGAGCCGTTTCTCTGTGTACATTGCGTCACGTGTTATCTTATCCAGGAATGCCCTCGGTTACCCATTTTCGGCTGCGGTCAGAGACCTTGCCGAACCGAAGGGTCTCCCCCACCCGTTGGGCGAGTTCCTCCACCCGTTGGGCGAGTTCCCCCACCCGTTGGGTGAGGTCTCCGACCGAAGCCCGGCCGTTTCGAGTTCCAGGCTCTGAAAGACCGAAAACCGGTAGATCACAGGCCGACGGTTGAAACCGCGCCTGAGAGGCCAAAGCTGGCTGTCCACCTGCGTGGACAGGCGCGCCCACGCAGGTGGACGCTTGGCTGCAGGCCCTCCAGAGGCGATTTCAATCGCTAACAGAAGTAGCCTGAGCAGTTACTCCGAGAAAAGTTTTTTGCCCCCAGACCGCCCCCGAGACGGAGACACTGAACAGCCCCGAGCGTTTGGCGAGCAACATAGCCGCCGAATCGCAGATTCGGCTTGAGCGGCGGAGGGCCTGCGGTCTACTAAATGAGGGCAAAACGCCGGTATTGGTAAACTTCTGTAATTTGTTGGAGTATAACATAGCATGGCAAACCTGCAAGTGGGGAAGTGGGAGGATTTGCGTACAACGCGGTTATGTGTATCATGGGACATAGAGGGTGTCCTGATGCTACGGAGATAGAATCTATGGAATCCGTGGCATTTGTGGTGCCTGAGTGCTGGATCCGTTTTCTACAACCTTTGTTGCCGGCGGGCAGGTTACACGCTTGCCCACGTATCCATCCGAAACCGATACCACAGATTTTTTGTCTTAAGGAGTTGAAAAATGACTGCAGATTTGAGATCCCTTTTAGAGATACCTTCGTCGTGTATACAAAACATCAATGATTTGCTGCTAGACCCCGAGAACCGTGCCATAAACGATTTCCTGGCAGTGGTCGCCAAATATGGCACCCCAGAGGAGATCAATCGCAAAGCCGCTGAAGCCCGACGACTCCCCAACTTGATGGCTCGTTTGGAGGAGGTGGCCCCACATTACATCGCCGACCTGAAATGGTTGGAAGAACAGCGCGACCGGGGTGCGTTCATCTCGGTGGATGCGTATCGCCGCCAGGTGCTTGGCGACCGGGCCGATACAATGACTTTCAACGACAGCTTAGCCGTCACATTGGAGATCAGTGCCCTTCAATATTTCCCCTTCCTCATCGCGGAGGCAAAGCAGGCCATCGAGAACGGCGAATTGATGCCGGGTCGCTTCATCCGGGTACGCAAGATGAAGGAGCAGGAAGCCGACGGCGATCTCTTGGCCGTGGCAGTAGCAATGCAGATCGTCGGAGCCAGTTACGTGGAGACGCTGGATACCAAAGGCACCGACGGCTCCAACGTTCACCTGGGCGGCCCGGAGACGATCACTGGCTATTTCGGCGGCGTCGGGCAGCCTAACGAGTACGCGCTAAAATGGCTGGACGAGTTCCTGTACTACTACACCACCTACGGCATCAAACAGGTGCTAAACGTCAACCCCGGCACAGTGTTCCTGGGTTATCTGCTCTACAAACTGGGCGTAGACAACGAGTTCAAAATATCCGTCTATATGGGGAACGATAACCCCTACGCGGCGCTGTGGACGCTGATCGGGGCCAAGCTTTTCTCCCGTCCGGATGGAACCAGCCCCCTGATCGGCTTCAACTGGTCCAACTCGGTCAACAATGAGACGATGGAGATCACGGCCCAGATTCGGCGCGACCTGGGGTTCGAGGACGTGGTGCGCTTCGAGCATCACATCACCGAGACCTACAAATCCATCGTCCGCCAGCCTTACGACCGATTGGAGGAATTGGTGGAGATCGCCGATCACGTCGCCAACATCTCGGCCAAACACGAGGGCGCACCGCCAGAGGTCGAGGAGACGCGCGAGCACCCGTCCGACATCCTGGAGTACTTTCGCGACAAGAGCGAGATCGAAGAAGCAGGCGATATGCCGTATTTGTTGCGGAATTACCTGGACAAGCATGATTCGGTCAACCGCACCGCCCGCGCACTGACCGAACACGGTCTGTCGTTCATCGCGGCCCGCAATCTGCACTATCGGTAGTCACTGAATTGTAAGAGCCTATCCGAGAAGTAGGATGGCATCTTTTCATTACTCGACACGCCTTTTCTGGGACGCAGATTAACGCAGAAAAACACAGATTTTCTTGGGTTTTCGGCGCGAAGCGATACCAGTAATTTTGCACTTTACAAAGCGCATC
>CAZXVB010000075.1:0-9802 GCA_964643875.1 uncultured Anaerolineales bacterium
GACTCGCTTCTAACATATCCAGGATTGGAGGAGGTGTTTTATGCGTGCCCTATTGCGTGTATTGATCATCTTGTTGATAGTTTTGATCGTTGTCGTCGGCCTTGGCGTGGGATACGGTACGTTTACCGTGCGCCGCCCATGGCCCCAAACCGATGGAACCGTAGCGGTGAACGGGTTGGAGTCTGAGGTAACCATCATCCGCGATGATTGGGGCATTCCCCACATCTATGCCGCTAACACTCACGATCTGTTCTTTGCCCAAGGGTACGTCCACGCGCAGGATCGGTTCTGGCAGATGGAGTTCTGGCGGCGGATCGGAACCGGTCGGCTTTCGGAGCTGATGGGACCGGCCACACTGAAACAAGACCGTTTCCTACGCACAGTGGGCTTGCATCGTACGGCGGCCCAGGAGTTGCCGCGATTGTCCCCGGAGGTTCGCGCGGCCTTGAGCGACTATGCCGCCGGCGTCAACGCTTACATCAGTACCCACAGGAACCGCCTGGGGCTGGAGTTCACCATTCTAGGCCTGACCGGCGTCGAGTACGAACCGGAACCGTGGACGCCGTTGAACACGTTAACGTGGGCCAAGGTCATGGCCTGGGACCTGGGGGGGAATATGAACGCCGAACTCACCCGGGCCTACGTCGCGGCCCGGCTGGGGACAGGCGCTGTAGATGTGTTGATGCCCTCCTATTCCGACGACTATCCGCTCATCGTTCCTCATCCTCTAAGCGAGAGCACGTTGGAAACGGTCCCGGCAGCCGCCTTCGACCTCCACCCACTGGGGAAGGGAGATGGGATCGGAAGCAACAACTGGGTCATCTCCGGTGAGCACACCGAGACGGGGATGCCTTTGTTGGCCAACGATCCCCACCTGGGGATTCAGATGCCCTCCATCTGGTACGAAATCGGCCTGCACTGTCAGTCGGTCAGCGATGAGTGCCCCTATAACGTCGTGGGGGCCTCTTTTGCCGGTGCGCCGGGCGTCATCATTGGCCACAACGATCACATTGCCTGGGGGGTCACGAACCTGGGGCCTGATGTGCAAGATTTGTTCATTGAAAAAGTCAATCCCGAAAATCCCAACCAATACGAGTACGAGGGCGAATGGCGCGATATGGAAATAGTCCGCGAGGAGATCATCGTGGCCAACGAGGATGAGCCGGTGATTGTAGATGTCCGTCTGACTCACCATGGCCCGATCGTCAACGACGTTGTGGGAGGTGAGGAAGAACCGTGGAGCTTTGGCTGGCAGCCGCTGGCCCTCTCGTGGACGGCACTGCAACCCGGCACATTGTTCCAGAGCGTGCTTTTACTCGATCAAGCTCAGGATTGGGATGATTTTCGGGCCGCGTTGGCGTATTGGGATGTGCCCAGCCAGAACTTCGTCTACGCCGACCGGGAGGGGAATATCGGCTACCAGGCTCCAGGAAAGATACCGATCCGAGCGTCGGGCGATGGTTCAATGCCGGTGCCGGGCTGGAACGACGAATACGAGTGGGAAGGGTTCATCCCCTTCGACGATTTGCCCCGCGCGTTCAATCCGCCGGAAGGCTATATCGTCACAGCCAACAACGCGGTTGTAGGGCCGGATTTTCCCTACTTCATTTCAAAGGATTGGTCGCCGGGCTTTCGTGCCCGGCGCATCGTCGAGCTAATCGAGGCCGACGAGTCTCTGTCTATCGCCGACATCCAGGCGATCCAAGGGGACAACGCGCCGATATACGCCGAGGACATCCTGCCTTACCTGTTGGTGCTGCCGGCCGAAGGTTCAGGGCGCGAGGATCAGGACGCGCGTCGCCTGGCGGAGGCGTTGGAGTTGTTGCGGGCCTGGGACCGGCATGCGACCCGCGATAGCACCGGGGCGTTACTGTTCGAGTCATTCGTCCTCCACCTGGAGGAGCGCACATTTGGCGACGAAGCCGGTGAGGTGTTGATGAAGCGGCTCAAGGGACAACGAGCACTGATGGCCCTGATCACCATCCTTCCCGACCCCGACGCGGCCTGGTTCGATGACGTGAAGACACCGGAGAAGGAAGATCGGGACACCATCCTGCTCCTGGCTCTGGAGGACGCCATCGAGGAGCTGAGTGATACTATGGGCAGCAGTATGAGTCGCTGGAAATGGGAAAAGGTACACACGGCCACATTTGCCAATCAATCATTGGGCCAGTCGGGCATTGCGATCATTGAGGCCATATTCAATCGTGGGCCGATCGCTGTGGATGGCACCGGTGCCGCCGTCAACAACACGGCCTATGCGACCAACGAACCTTACACAGTGCGAGTGGTTCCTTCCTACCGACAGATCGTTGATATGGCCGATTTTACCCGTTCCGTCTCGATGCACACCACAGGCCAATCGGGTCATCCATATCATCCTCACTATGACGATATGATCGAGCCGTGGCGGGACATCGCCTATCACCCGATGTTGTGGGTGCGGGCCGACGTGGAGAGCCACGCGGAAGGGACGCTCATCCTGCGCCCTGCTAGCTCTCAATGAAGGCGTCTGGTCGGGTCGCCTGCCATACGATGCTGGCCCCATCGGTCGCGCGGCAGATGTAGATATTGGGGGTGATGCCGGTGGCCTTTCGATAGGCCGCCTCGACCGCCCTGGCGAACGTCTTGGCCGATGTGGTCCGTACCAGGGCCACGGCGCATCCTCCGAATCCGCCTCCGGTCATCCGTGCGCCGTAGCAGGCTGGGTGCCGTTGGGCGCTGGTCACCATCGCATTCAACTCTGGGCCGGAGACCTCGAAGTCGTCGCGCAGGCTGGCGTGGCTGGCATTCATCAAGCGTCCCAATTGGACTGCGTCCCCGGCCTGCATTGCAGCGACAGCCTGGAGCGTGCGGGCGTTCTCGGTGATCACGTGCCGGGCGCGGCGGCGGGTCACCTCATCCAGGCGGTCGGCGTGGGCCTCGAATTGGGTTAGGTCCACGTCCCGCAGGGCCGGCACGCCGAAGAAGCGAGCGGCGGCCTCGCACTGCCTCCGCCGTTCGTTATAGGCCGAATCCGCCAATCCCCGCCGGGTAGCCGTATCCAACACCACAACGCTGGCCCTGACCGGCAGCGGAACCGATGTCGTTTCCAGGGAGCGACAGTCAATCAGCAGAGCGTGATCGGCCTGGCCGGCGGCGGCAATCATCTGGTCCATAATACCGCAGTTGACGCCCACCCATTCGTTTTCGGCTTGCTGCCCCAGTTGGGCCATCCGGGCCGGCTCCCACGGCAAGCCGGACACGGCAGCGAAGGCCCGGGCTGTAGCCATCTCCAGCGCAGCCGATGACGACAGCCCCGCCCCGGACGGCACATCCCCAACCAGCACCCCATCCCAGCCCAGCAACGGATAACCGGCATTCTGCATACTCCAGGCGACACCTTTCAAATATTCGAGCCATCCGCCGTCAATGCGTTGCAGGTTATCCAGATCGAACGTCGTCGTCTGGTGGAAATTCAGCGAGTGTACCTGCACGATCCGATCCGAGCGAGGACGGAGGGCAATCCAGATTGCCCGGTCAATCGCCATTGGTAGCACGAAGCCGTCGTTGTAATCCGTGTGCTCCCCGATCAAATTGACCCGCCCGGGGGCACGCACGATATAGCCGGGGGGAGACCTAAAGAGGCGTCGAAACCCCTGGTAGACTTTTTCCTCTCCTGCCTTCTCAGTTTCTCGACTCCGTTGATGTTTCATTCCCTACCTTGCTCCCCTTCATGCTCCCCTGCGGTGAGGTACGGAGGCAGCCAGTCGCCGTGAGCGGCGATGAGATCGTCCACCAGGTTCCAGATCTGCTCCAGGTCCAACTCGGCGGCGGTGTGAGGATCGAGCATAGCCGCGTGGTAGATGTGCTCCCGTTGGCCAGTCAATGCGGCCTCTACGGTCAGTTCCTGGACGTTGATGTTGGTGCGCATCAGCGCCGCCAGGTGTGGCGGCAGGGCGCCGATCCGTGTGGGCTGGACACCATTCCGATCTACCAGACAGGGCACTTCGACGATACAGTTGGATGGCAGGTTGTCAATCAGTCCTTGGTTGGGCACATTACCGTAGATCACGCGGGGCACACCGGTCTCCAGGCTATGGATGATGTATGCGCCGTATTCGTGGCTTCGCTCGACGGCCAGAGTGGTATCCGGGGCCTCAAGATATGCCCGCAACATCTCCCAGGCGGCGATCTGCTCCTCACAGCGGCGGGGATACTCATCCAATGGGATGCTGAACCGCTTGATCAAGTCGGGACGGTCCCGTTTGATGAACCAGGGGACGTATTCAGCGAAATGCTCGCTGGATTCAGTGACGAAGTACCCCAGCCGGGTCAACATCTCGTATCGCACCCGGTTAGTGCTGGGAACGCGGTCCTCTTGTGCGACCCGTCGGATGCGGGGATACAGGTCTTCGCTGCCATCGTCGGTCTTGCGCTCGAAGCGTAGATAGAAGGCCATATGATTGATGCCGGCGCACAGGTAGTTGATCTCCTCCAGGGGCACGCCGATGTCGTATGCCAGTTGTTCCGCCGTGCCCTGGACACTATGGCACAGACCGACGGTTTGAATGTGGCTGGCGCGACTGAGCGCCCAGCAGTTGATGGCCATTGGATTGACGTAATTGAGGAACAAGGCCTGTGGACATAGTTCTTCCATATCGCGGCAGATGTCCAGCAAAACGGGGATGGTCCGCAAACCGCGCATAATCCCGCCGATGCCGATAGTGTCGCCGATGGTTTGCCGTAACCCATATCGCTTGGGAAGCTCGAAATCGGTCACCGTTGCCGGCCGATATCCGCCGACCTGGATCATGCAGATGACGTAGTCCGCGCCATCCAGGGCTGCCCGGCGGTCGGTGGTGGCCTCGATGTGCGGGTTTGCCTCCAATGCCTGGGCTACCTTGTAGGCGACGATCTCCGATGTGTGTAGTCGCTCGCGGTCTATGTCGTGTAGGTGGATGGTGGCGTGGGCTAGCTCGGGGAAGCTGAGAATGTCCCCCAGTAAGTTCTTGGCAAAGACAGTACTCCCTGCGCCAATCAGGGTGATCCTGGGTGTGTGTTGGGACATATTGAATTCCTCTGTGTGTACTTGTCTACCCTCCCGCGGGCTGAGGCAGCATTTCGAACCTGCGAGATGGTCACTGTTACATATGTTGGGTAGTGAAATTCAGAGAGATTATAATCGGTTTTGGCAATTTTTGCCAATGGGTGATGGCGCAAGGTCTTCGGCATGCCGTCGCGGTTGTCCCGACCGCATACCCGGTATGCCGTCGTCTCTAAGAGCGTGTCCGAAGAATCGCTTCGCTCCCTCACATTTGCCAGATTAGGAGGTTGATGGTATACTTTTATGTGATAATGAGAATCATTCTCAGTGCGGGATGGAAGGAGAGGAGCATGCCGGACAAGAATCTGGACGACTTTTGGGCTGATACCTTCCGGGCAGCCGGTCTCCGCTTGACACCGCAGCGTCGTCTGGTGTTGGAGACACTGGAGGCCAGCAGGGAACATCTGGATGCAGAGACGCTATACTCGCATGCGCGTGCTCGTGTAGCGGGCATCAGCCTGGCGACTGTCTACCGTACCCTGACGGTGTTGAAAAAAATAGGATTGGTGGAAGAACATCGCCTGGGGGAGAACCGCAGCTACTATGAGTCGGTGCGCAATGTCCCCCACTATCATTTCACCTGTCTACGGTGCGGCAAAGTGATTGAGTTTTCCACGCCTCTGGTCAATCAGATCGAGCGGGAGTTGAGCGCGCGGGAAGGTGTGCAGGTGACATGCTCCCACCTTCGCTTGAGTGGGTATTGTACAGAGTGCCTCTCGGCCCAGGTGGAGTCCCCGACCGATCAACAGACAAGACGTTTTGTGGAGGAAGGTGATTGCTCGCGATAGCGCCCTTCTAATCGCCTGGAATAGTCAACATGTTCCCTGGTACACCGCCAGGGACGAAAAGCCGGATTCTCGGCCGCAAGCTTGAAACCTGCGGCTATCTGGGCTATTTTGGGAGCAATTTTAAGGAGAATTACAATGATGAAACGAGTAAAGCCTGGTGGATCAGTTGTCCCCCCTCAGCAGAACGGTGAAATGCCGCTCAGCGATATGCAGACTGGAGAATATGGCGTCGTTGTGCGCCTGGTAGGGGGAAGGGGATTGCTGTCCCGGATGACGGCGTTGGGTTTTACCCCTGGGGCCTCGGTCACAGTGGTGCAGAATTTTGGACATGGCCCCCTGATCGCCCGTGTGCGCGATGCACGCATCGCGCTGGGCCGTGGTGAGGCGAGCAAAATCCATGTCCGCCGAACAGAATAGAGAATCTCACCAGACTACAGCACCGCCACAGCCATCAGCCGCCGTGCGCCTGGTGTTGGTCGCCCTGGCTGGTCAGCCCAACGTCGGCAAGTCAACCGTCTTCAACCTGTTAACCGGTTTAAACCAACACGTGGGTAACTGGCCGGGCAAGACAGTTGAGCGCAAAGAAGGCGTCTTCGAGTATGAAGGGACCTCCTACCGGCTGGTGGACCTGCCCGGCACCTACAGCCTGACGGCGAACTCGGCCGAGGAAGTTATTGCCCGGGAATTCATCATCCGCGAGCGACCGGACGTTGTCGTGGCGATGGTGGATGCGGCCATCCTGGAACGAAGCCTCTACCTGGTGGCCGAGTTGATCGCCTTGCCGTCCCCGGTCGTCGTGGGGCTGAATATGATTGACGTAGCGAAGCAGGAAGGCATCCATATCGAACCCGAGGTGCTTCAAGCCGCGCTAGGCGTGCCTGTGGTGCCGATGGTAGCCACGAAGAACAAGGGCCTGCACGAGTTGCTGGATGCTATCGCCGGCGTGGCTGATGGCCGCATCCCCTACACCCCCAAACGCCCTCAGATTCGGGCTGACCATCAGGAGGTGTTGGCCAAGATTGAGACGCTGATCGCTGGCTACGTCCCGCCGCCCTATCCCCAGGATTGGGTGGCCCTGAAGCTGTTAGAAGGGGATGAGAACGTCACCCGTATGATGCGCTCCTGTCTGTCCGATGAGCAGTGGGAGGCCGTCTACGAGGTGCTGAAGTCCCACGACGATGCACTGGTCGCCGTCGCCAGTGGCCGCTACGAGTGGATCGGGCGCATGGTGCGGGCGGCCATGACCCGGCCAAAAGCCGGGCAGATTAGCCTGACCGGGCGGATAGACCGGTGGGCCACCCATCCCCTGTGGGGGATTTTGATCCTGGCGGGTATTCTGGGCCTGGCCTTCACACTGACCTACACGTTGGGAACACCCCTCCAGGAATGGATGGACGCTTACCTGATGGGAGGGCTGGCGGACCTGGTGCGCCGGTGGTTTGCCGGGGGGCCGGATTGGCTGGTCGGTCTGCTTGCCGATGGGGTGATCGGCGGGGCGGGGTTCGTGTTGACTTTCCTCCCCATCCTGGTGATCTTCTTTGCCGTAATGGGGCTTCTTGAGGACGTGGGATATATGGCCCGCGCCGCCTACGTGATGGACACGTTTATGCACACTATGGGGCTGCACGGCAAATCCTTCTTGCCGCTGTTCCTGGGGTTTGGCTGTAACGTGCCGGCCATATTGGGCACGCGGGTGATCGAGTCGCGCCGGGCACGGCTGTTGACACTGTTGTTGGCTCCGTTGGTACCCTGTACGGCTCGTATGGCTGTGGTGGCCTTTCTGGCACCGGCCTTCTTTGGCCGTTACGCCTCTTGGGTTTCATGGGGGCTGGTGTTGCTGGCATTGTTAGTCCTGGCGTTCTTGGGGATCCTGCTGAGTAAAACAGTGCTCCGAGGGGAGCGGGCTGCGTTCATCATGGAACTGCCGCTCTATCATTTGCCCAACTGGCGCACGATTGGTATCCGGGTATGGCAGCGCAGCTTGGAATTTCTGCAGAAGGCCGGCACAGTCATCATACCGATCTCGCTGTTGATTTGGTTGGCGTCGGCGTTACCCACCGGAGATGTGGCGACAAGTTATCTGGCGGCTGTTGGACGATGGTTGGAGCCACTTGGTCGCCCGATGGGTTTCGATTGGCGGTTGATCGTCGCCCTGTTGAGCAGCTTTGTAGCCAGCGAAAACTCGTTGGCGACTTTGGGGGTACTCTATGGTGAAGAACAGTTGACCACGGTGCTGGCTCGGACGTTTTCCCCGGCGACCGGCCTGGCGTTTATGGTCGTTCAAATGCTGTTTGTCCCTTGCGTGGGCACGGTGGCCGCCGTTCGACAGGAGACACGCTCCTGGGGATGGACTCTGTTCGACGTGGGGCTGATGGCGGTCGTCTCGTGGCTGGTGGGGTGGGGGGTGTTTTTGCTAAGTCGGGCGGTGGGGTTATGACCAAGCTTGAGCGCTTCCTGGGCATCGGGCTGTTGATTCTAACCCTGTTGGCGGTGGTCGTGATTTTGTTGCTCCCTCGCTGGAGACCACCGGCTGCTACGCCGACGGAGCCATCGGTTGACCTGGGAGAGACCGAGACGATGACCGCGCGGGTGGTGGAGATTTTGGAAGAGGGAACCGTAGACCTGGGCGACGGTCACACCCAGCCATATCAGCGCCTGCTGCTGCGGGTTGAGGAAGGCTCGCTGGCCGGGCAGACTGTGACGGTTGAAGAGGGGACCCTCAACGTCATCGGCCAGGAACGGCTCTTCCGGGTGGGAGACCGGGTGTATCTGGAACGTGCCGTCGGCCCGCAAGGCGAAGAGCGGCTGTACATCTCCGATTATGTGCGCACCGGCACGCTCTTCTGGCTGCTGGCCATCTTTTTGACGCTGGTCGTACTGGTTGGGCGGAGCAGGGGGGTGCGCGCCCTGGGAGGCACAATCTTCAGCCTGGTGGTGATATTCGGCTTCATTCTGCCGCGCATCATGGCCGGCAGGGATCCAGTGTGGACCTGTGTAACCGGTTCCGTGGTCCTGTTGGCCGTCTCGGCCTATCTGACCTATGGCTGGGTCCCCAAGACCCACGCCGCGGTGCTTGGTATGTTGGTCAGCCTGCTGTTGACCGGCCTAATGGCTCGCTGGTTCGTCGAATTGACTCGCTTGACCGGTCTGAGCGCAGAGGAGAGCGCGTACCTGGTGTTGGAGATGGGCGGAGACGTCAACTTGCGCGGGATCGTGTTGGGCGGTATCATCATAGGGACGCTGGGGGTGTTGGACGACATTTGTGTGGGGCAGGCTTCCGCCGTTTTCGAGCTGGCCAATACCAACCGGGAAATGGGGTGGCGGCGGCTGCTCCAAAGCGGCCTGAACATCGGGCGAGATCATATTGCGGCTATGGTCAACACACTGTTGTTGGCATATGTGGGTGCTTCGATGCCCTTGATGCTGGTGTTCGCCATTTATCAGGAGCCGATCTGGCGGCGGATCAACCGGGAACCCATCGCCGAGGAGATCGTGCGCACGTTGGTGGGGAGTATTGGGTTAGTGTTAGCTGTGCCCATCACGACACTGGTTGCCTCTCTGCTGGCCCGTTGGATGGTGTTGCGTGCTTGGCACGTTCAACATGTTCAGGAGGGAGATTGACGATGTTGAACCGACTGTTGGAGATATTGCGCTCCGGCGGTACGTATCGAGTGGACGACCTGGCTCAGGCGTTGAACACCACGCCGGAATTGGTCGAGATGATGTTGGAGGACCTGGGTCGGAAGGGGGTGTTGAAACGCGTTCAGACCTCGTGCAATGGAGCCTGTGCGGCCTGTTCGCTGGCCGGTTCCTGCGCGGTGAGGAACAAAAGCGAGCTGGTGTGGACGTTACAGGCCCATTCGTAAGAGGTCATCTTTGTTGATAGTCCTGTTGCAGATGTGAGGGAGACAATGTTACTATTCAGGCC
>CAZXVB010000076.1:0-9760 GCA_964643875.1 uncultured Anaerolineales bacterium
GCTACGTAGATATTCGGTGATGCAACTGTAACTGCGTGCGAGTTGAGCCATCACTCTAATTGTGGTACAATACGCTCCGCGCAGCGAAGGGAGAGAACAGAATGAGCAAGCAGCGACACACATGTATGAAAGAACATCGTAGCAGTCGAGACCACCAAGTCGGCCACATGCTCGGCGCTGGGTGGATCGTCTGTCAACATACGTGTGCCTGGCAGCCTCCCATCGACATTTACGAAGGAAGAGACAGCATCGTCGTGCGGGTCGAAGTAGCGGGAATGTCCGGGGCAGATTTCTCGGCCACACTCCAGCAGGATGGACGGATGTTGATCATCGAGGGACGGCGAACAGACCCAGCTCCCAAACAGGTTTTCCATCAAATGGAGATTCATTTTGGCAACTTTCGAGCTGAGATTATGCTCCCATGGCGTTTTCAGTTGGAGGACGTGGAAGCAACGTATATGAATGGTTTCCTGATCGTCAACCTGCCACGCCCGCCAGCTCGCCGGGTTCCAATTGTCGGCGATGCAAATTGTGAAGAAAACGAAAACAACGATCATCTCACGAATGTGTGAGTCAATGCCCGATCAAGGAGGATAGGGAAACGGATGGGGAATCGAATGATGGACGAAATACCAGAAGGATTGTGGGATATTTTCAGCCCGACAGACATATCAGATATGTTGTCCAGCGAAGGCAATCCCAGCGAGGGAGAAAAGGGTAACCGGGAAACAATGCGAGTTCCCCCGCACCTTCCGATTTTGCCTTTGCGCGGCCTGGTGGTCTTCCCGATGACGGCTGTGCCGATCCGCGTTGGACAGCCGCGTTCAATTCGGTTGATTGACGACGCCGTGGTTGGCAAGCGACTGATCGGACTGGTCACCAGTCGAGATCCAGAGTTGGACTCTCCTGGCCCCGAGGATGTCTATTCGGTGGGGACGGTAGCAGCAGTACATCGTTTGTTCAAATCACCCGATGGTACTATCACCCTGATTATGCAGGGACTAATGCGCATTCGCATCGAGGAATTCATTGGAGAACAACCTTACTTGACAGCCCACATCTCTCTGGCACCGGAGAAGACGGAACATTCTCCAGAAGTTGAGGCGCTCCGTCGGAGTATCACCGAGCGTTTCCAACGTTTGACCGAACTGGCCCCCGGTGTGCCGGAGGAGATGAGCACGTTGATCTTCAATCTGGACGAC
Source organism: uncultured Anaerolineales bacterium (assembly GCA_964643875.1). Taxonomy (GTDB): domain Bacteria; phylum Chloroflexota; class Anaerolineae; order B4-G1; family B4-G1; genus CAZXVB01. The sequence continues at coordinate 1,203 of CAZXVB010000076.1, forward strand.
CCGCTCCAACTGGCCTACGCCGTCGCCAACCAGGTCAAGACCATCGCCTTGGAAGATGCCCAACAATTGTTGGAGTTGGACAGTGTCACTGAAAAGCTGCGCATGCTCCTGGGACTGTTGACCAGAGAGGTAGAAGTACTTGAGCTGGGGCGTAAGATTCAGAGCGATGCCCAGTCCGAGATGGAAAAGACCCAACGAGAGTACTTCCTGCGAGAACAACTCAAGGCGATTCAACGGGAGTTGGGAGAAGCCGATGAGCAGCAGATGGAGGTGGAAGAGTTCCGCAAGAAGATCGAGGAAGCCGGTATGCCGGAGGAAGCAGAAAAGGAAGCTCGCCGTGAACTCGACCGCCTCAGCAAATTACCGGCCGCGGCCGCCGAGTACGGCGTCATCCGTACCTATCTCGATTGGATGACCAGCCTACCGTGGAACATCCAGACCGAGGACAACCTGGATATCGCCCATGCCCGTCAGGTGCTCGACGAAGACCACTACGACCTGGAGGAGATCAAGGAACGTATCCTGGAATATCTGGCGGTCCGTAAGCTGCGAGAAGAACGAAAGGAGGAATTGGAACAATATGAAACTACCGATTTGATCCGCCGTGAACGAGAAGGGGTAATCCTGTGCTTCGTCGGCCCGCCGGGGACCGGCAAAACCAGTCTGGGACAATCCATTGCCCGCGCATTGGGACGTAAGTTCATCCGTCAATCGTTGGGCGGGGTGCGAGACGAAGCGGAAATTCGGGGCCATCGCCGCACCTACATCGGCGCCCTGCCGGGACGCATCATTCAGGCCCTGCGTCGGGTCGAATCCAAAAACCCGGTATTCATGTTGGACGAGATAGACAAGCTGGGCACCGATTTTCGGGGCGATCCCGCCTCTGCTCTGTTGGAGGTGCTCGATCCAGAACAAAACCGAGAATTCCGGGACCACTATATGGATGTCCCCTTCGACCTTTCCCGGGTGATGTTCATCACCACGGCCAATTTGTTGGATACGGTTCCTCCTCCATTGCGGGACCGGATGGAGATTCTGCGGCTCTCCGGATATACAGAGACCGAGAAAGTACACATTGCTCAGGGCTATCTCATCCCGCGTCAGTTGCGTGAAAACGGATTGCGGCCTGAAGAGCTTTCGTTTAGCGATGACGCCCTACGCCGTATCATCCGGGACTACACCCGAGAATCCGGTGTGCGCAACCTGGAACGGGAGATCGGACGGGTATGCCGGAAAGTCGTGACACGCATTGCCGAGGGGGATACAACGCCGGTGCAGGTCACGGCGGACAATGTGCCCGAATTTTTGAAGAAACCGCGTTATTTCCCTGAAACTGCCCTTCGCACCCGCTTGCCGGGAGTTGCCACCGGGTTGAGTGTCACGGTAGCCGGGGGCGATCTCATCTTCTGCGAAGCCACCAAAATGCCGGGGCAAAAGGGGTTTACTGTGACCGGACAGTTGGGCGATGTGATGAAGGAATCGGCCCAGGCTGCCTTAAGTTATGTGCGCTCGAAGGCGGAGGAATTGGGGATCCCTCCCGACATTTTCGAAAAAACCGACATCCATTTGCATGTCCCGGCCGGCGCAGTCCCCAAGGATGGCCCCTCAGCCGGTGTCACGATGGCCGCCGCGTTGGCCTCTTTGTTGACCGGTCGGCGGGTGCGGGACGATGTCGGCATGACTGGCGAGATCACCTTGCGAGGTCAGGTGCTGCCGGTGGGCGGGATCAAGGAAAAGATATTAGCTGCCCACCGGGCCGGGCTGACCACGGTAATCTTGCCCAAACAGAATGCCAAAGACCTGGACGATATTCCGGAGGAAGTGCGAGCTAACCTCCACTTCGTCTTGGCCGACCAGGTAGATGAGGTATTCGAGGCCGCATTAGTGGATAATGGGCAGACCTCTAGCGACGCCTAACGTGGCACATGTTACATGTTGAAGGAAGACACTGATGAATACCATCATTGTAGTGGATGACGATCAAGTTTTCTGTGGATTGCTGAAAACCGTTTTAGAGTTCGAGGACTATCAGGTTATCGTCGAATCGAACCCCTCGGCCGTCGTAGACGTGGTCCGTCAGAATCAACCGATCCTGGTGTTGATGGATTTGCATGCCAAGCGTGGTGACACGTTAGGGGTGCTCAAGCAACTCCGGACAGATGACGCCACCCGCTCTATCCCGGTTGTGATGACATCGGGTATGGATCGCTCCGACATCTGCCTGGCGGCCGGCGCCGATGCGTTCCTCTTGAAGCCCTTTCGTCCGGATGAATTGACCGCTTTGGTTGCACAGATTCTGCAAAAGGGCGAAACCGCTTCCGGTTAAACGAATGTATGCGTTGCTGTACTTAGCGCCGCCCGCTGGGGCTTGACGATGCTTGTTGGCCTCTTATCGCGTTGTGCGTTGCGGAAGGCATGCTGAAACGCGCATTACGGACGCTCACCGGGATTTCCAAACAAACTCTCGCAGGATGATCTCCCACATCGGCTAAAGCCGCTTGATGATTGATAAGACATAAGACGACCCGCCACGGCTCGACAATGTAGGTTGGGCCTGGTTTGGGTCTGGTTTGGGTCTGGTAATAACAGATGATCAACGCATCTCCTCGGTGAATAAAGGGCGAAGAAGGAAACGCCGGCATTCGCGGCCATCTGCCGGAGTAGCTGCATTTCCCTAAAATACCGAGAAGATACGTTAACCTACCCAGTACTTTTGCAGATTTCACAAGGTGGCTTAGCTCCCCCCGTGGAATGGGGGAGGACAGGCTTCCCCCCTGCGAGCGGGGGGACTGAGGGGGGACAAGCTTCCCCCTTGCGAGCGGGGGGGACTGAGGGGGGGCGGATGCTTTGTAAAAAATGCAAAATTACTGCTACTGTAATGTAAGACAATTCGAGGAATACAATGACAAAAAGAAAGCGAAAACAAAAGAAACCAGAATGGAGACGGGTGGACTTACATTTGCACACCGCGGCCTCCATTGATTTTTTGGAACCCAACGTCACACCTTTGGACATTTTGCGTCAGGCAGAAAAGAAAGGGTTAGACATCATCGCCATCACCGACCACAATACAGTCGCTGGTTATCGTGCGATGATAGAGGAGATTCACCAACTAGAAGTATTGGAACAATTGGGCCGGCTACGTGAAAGCGAACGTCAGCGGGTCGCGGAATATCGTCGCTTACGAGAGAAAATATTGGTGTTGCCCGGCTTCGAGTTCACCGCTACTCTGGGCTTCCACATTCTTGGGATATTCCCTCCCGATACCGATGTGCGGGAATTGGAGTTTATCCTGCGGCGACTCAACATCCCGTTGGAAAAACTGGACGCCGGCAGTGGAGAAGTCGGGGCCACAACAGATGTATTGACCGCCTACCGCGTGATTGACGAGGCCGGCGGCATCGTGATCGCGGCCCACGTAAATTCCACCCACGGCGTGGCGATGCGCGGGTTAGGGTTTGGCGGCCAGACGCGGATCGCCTACACACAGGACCCGCACCTCCACGCGCTGGAGGTAACGGATTTAGAGAAGAAAGGCCGGCACACGACGGCGCGTTTCTTCGATGGCTCACGACCCGAATATCCGCGTCGCATGCATTGCATCCAAAGCTCCGACGCACATCGCCTGACCCGGGACCCACACAATCCCAAGAATCTGGGTGTGGGAGATCGGGTCACGGAGATATTGTTACCCGAAGTCAGCTTCGAGGCATTGCGGAACGTGTTTCTGGGCAACGACTTTGCCCGTACCCGTCCCTATCGGCCCACCAAGGAGCCGGTTGATTTCATCCAGGCCGCCCGTGAAGAGGGAGCCACCATCGTACAGGACTTCCATCCCGGCTACACCCGCCGGGGTGGCCGCCTCTACGCGATCCTGGCCGATGTGTGTGCGTTTGCCAATACCAATGGCGGCACCCTCTACATCGGTGTCAGCGACAATGCCAAGGAGCCTCCGGCCGGCGTCAGCAATCCCACGCGCCTGGTCAAATCCCTGCAAGAGGAGATCGAGCGCCGTATTACGCCCCCGCTGGAGGTGACGGTGGACGTTCAAACGACGCGGGGTGTCAAAATTGTGCGGCTGGTGGTTCCCAAGGGCAGCGATCCGCCCTACGCCATAGACGATAGCAAAATCTACGTGCGCAGCGAGTCGGAGACCAGCATGGCCGTGCGCGATGAGATCGTCAATTTGGTTTTGAGAGAACATCGGCCCCCTTCCTTGCCGGCCGAGGCGAAAGTGGAGGTGGAGGGGGAAACGAGTGGCCGGGTTGAGCCACCCCGCACAGGGGTAGAGATCGTGGACACACAGGAGCGCAAGGGAACCCGTTATCACACAATGCGTGACTTACGAAATGGGAACGTCGTCCAAAACGTGACCCGTAAATCGGCTCGCCGCTTATGGCATTACGCCATCTCGCAGGCCGAGGATCACCCGGTGGACCCCAACGCCGTCGAGTGGCATGGTGACATTGGCCTCCTGGACCGCCGTGAGCATGCTGGTCAATTGCGCTACAACCTGGTCCAACGGGATGGAGATCGGTTGCGGGTCTACTACGGCGTGACCGAGGATGGCATCCACGGGGAATGGGCAAAACTCGTCGGTATGGAGGAGAACGAACAAGCATGAAATCACGTTATCGCTGGTTCGTCCTGGGGGTGTTCTTTGCGTTTATGCTGCTACACCAAGCCGACAAACTTATGATCGGCCCGCTAACTACCCCCATTATGGAAACGTTCGGCATCACCAAAACTCAGATGGGCACGGTGTTTACCGGCGCGTTGCTCGTCGGAGCCATCTTCTATCCCCTGTGGGGGTACTTTTACGACCGATACGCTCGCTCCAAGTTACTGGCCCTGGCCTCCTTGCTCTGGGGGACAACGACATGGCTGAGCGCACTGGCTCCTTCCTACCCCTTGTTTATGGCCTCGCGGGCCTCGACCGGGGTGGACGATTCCAGTTATCCCGGTCTGTATAGTCTGGCCTCGGATTATTTCGAGCCGCGCGTGCGCGGGCGGGTGTACGCTTTTTTGCAGATCTCGATGCCATTGGGGTACATCATGGGGATGGTACTGGCAGCGGCCCTACGTGATGTGGTGGGATGGCGCGGCGTTTTCTACATTACCGGTACTATGGGAATTCTCTTGGCCGGGCTGATCTTTTTCGGCGTCCGGGAGGCTCCCCGTGGCCAGAGTGAACCGGAACTGGCCGATCTGGAGGGGATCAGTACGTACCGCTTCGATTGGCAGATCGCCCGTCAATTGTTCACCAAACCCAGCCTCCGGTTGCTGTTCATCCAAGGGTTCTTTGGGGTTTTCCCCTGGCAGACGATCACCTACTGGTTCTTCAATTACCTGGAGACAGAACGGGGATATTCCACCAATGAGGCGACGACGACGATGGCCGTAGCAGTGTTGGTGCTGGCACTGGGGTACATCGTTGGTGGTTCTTTGGGGGACTTGCTATTCAAACGGACACCCAGGGGACGGGTATTGGTGGCTATCGCCGGCGTCGTGTTGGGCGTGTTGCTCATCGTTCCCACGCTCTACGTACCGGTCGAGAACCAAACCTTGTTTCTAATCTTGCTCAGCCTAACCGCCATATTCCTTCCCTTCTCATCTCCCAATGTCACATCCACCGTGTGTGATGTCACATTGCCAGAAGTCCGTAGTACAGCGATGGCCATCCAATATTTCATCGAATCGGCGGGAGCAGCCACGGCTCCCCTGCTGGCCGGGTGGATCGCTGATCGTTCATCGCTACAAAACGCCATTCTGATCATCTGCGTCTCGACGTGGGCGTTGTGTGCGCTCTTCTACAGCCTCGTGGCACTGTGGGTGCCGCGCGACATCGCCGCTTTGCGGCAGGCCATGCGCGAGCGAGCCGCACAGGAGCGAGAAAAGGGAGCGAAGGTAAGGGGGGCATTGGCCTGAGGCCGGGTTCTACCATCGCCGGGGAAGCGACTCCCCACCCCACAGCTTCCCCGGCAAGACTACCCCAGGATTTCCCTGGCAAAACATATCGGCAAAACGCCGATTCGCGAATCGAAAGGTAATGTAGGCCCGTTGGGCAATCGGGTCGTCATCGAAGCGCTGAATTCGGACGGCATTCGAGACGCGGCAAAACGCTTGCCGATCCGCGTCGGTGCTTCCCACAAAAGCGCCGATCCACTGCCCTGCTCGCATCCCCAGGACCACCAGTGGCAGGAAGAAGACCAGCCCGGACAGGCACACGTAGACCGAGGCGTGGGGTGTGAACAGATAGGCAATTCCTACTCCGCCACCCAAGAGGCCCAAGATGATCAGACTGACCCTCCGCCCAATCCGTCGGCGACGGTTGATCTGTTGTGAGACATCAGCGCACCGGCGGCAAAGGGGAAATGAGTAGTTGACGAAACGACCGGTGATCCGGCTGACCCCGGAGATGGTCAGACGTCCCACACCGGATGGCGCTCCGCAAGCACAACATAGCGATGGCATCGTAAAATGATCCCGAAAGCGAATCGTTACCGTTTCCATTTGGAAAGCGCCTGACAAGCCTCACTCCATTTCACTGCCCAAATGGCCACAATTCCAGCGTTGCCCCAATCCCGTAGGAGCCTAGCAAGGCGAACAGGATATTCTTCAGCACCTTACCGGCCATACAACTCAACAAGAACTTCCAGACCGGCATACGCGACGCGCCTGCTATGATGCCGCCTATGTCGAAGAGAGGATTAGGAACCAGCGCCAGGACAAAAACCGTCCACACACCGTATCGCTCCATCCACCAACGGACACGGTCATATACCGGCGTTCGATCTACCAGACGGTGTCCACTGTACCCCGCCATATAGCCGCTTAGCTCCCCTAATGCCTGTCCGGATCCGCCCACGATCCCCACCCACCACGGGTTAAATACGCCCCCCACCATCGAACTGACTGCCAGACCAGGCAACGGCAGGATCAGCGTGGCATTGCTCACCAGCCCCACCACAAAGACCGCCGCATAGCCGTAATGCTGCCAGGCTTGCAATTCCTCGCGGAAATAGATCGCCGTGGCCGATGCGGCCACGATGATGACCACCGTTGCCACCTGAACGATGCGTAAGCGACGGGAGGAAGGAGGGGCGCCGGGTGTCTTCATTATTAGGGCCTTGGCGGTGGGGCACCCAGTCGAACAACCTTCCCCTGCCCTACGGATAGATGGCTCGTCGCATTGCGGGTATCTACGATCAATTGGGCGCATTCGACGATATGGGCATAGTCGAGATCACGGTGATTGGTGACGATCACCACACAATCGGCCGCCGCCAGTTCTTCGTCCGTCAGGGGCACCGATTCGAGTACCGTCGGCTCACGGCGAAAAACATCGTTCCCGACGTGGAAGCGAGGCACATATGGGTCGTGATAGCGCACGGCGGCGCCACGCTCCATCAATAACTCGATCACCCGTTCGGCGGGGGAATTGCGGGCATCGTCTATATCCGGCTTAAAAGCCACCCCCAGCACCAATATCCGTGCGCCACGCAGTGGTTTGTAGTGGAACGACAATGCCTGGGAAACCAGATCCACCACGTGGTACGTCATTGCCTGGTTGACTTCGCCGGCCAACTCGATGAACTCAGCATAATAATCGTACTCACGGGCCTTCCAACTCAGGTAATAGGGATCAATGGGGATGCAATGCCCACCGACGCCGGGGCCAGGGTAGAATGGCATGAAACCAAAGGGCTTCGTACTGGCGGCCTCGATGACTTCCCAAAAATCAATTCCCATTCGCTCGGCCAACAGAGCCAACTCATTGGTCAAGGCGATGTTGACAGCTCGAAAGGTGTTTTCCAACAATTTGGTCAATTCGGCCGCAGCCGGGGATGAGACCGGATGAACCGGTGCGCCCATCTGGCGCAACAATTCGACGGCCAGGTTGGTGCACTGGGGCGTCAACCCGCCCACGACCTTGGGGGTGTTGTAAGCCGACCATTGCCGATTACCGGGGTCAATCCGTTCCGGTGAAAAGGCCAGGTAGAAATCCACACCTGCTCGGAGGCCACTCTGTTCCAGAATCGGCTTGACGATCTCAGTGGTTGTGCCGGGATATGTAGTACTTTGCAGGACGATCAGTTGACCGGCCCGTAGGCATGGTTGGATGGACTCGCTGGCCGCGCGAATGTAAGAGAGGTCCGGCGCTCGTTGTGCGTCGTACGGTGTGGGCACGCAAATGAAAATAGCATCGGCAGTTTTCAGCACATCGTAGTTGGTAGTAGCAGTCAGGCGACCCGTGGCGACGTGGGGCGCGATCTCTTCCGAGGGAACATCGGGAATGTAACTTTTCCCCGCGTTGAGCGCAGCCACTTTCCGCTCGTCTATATCCAGACCGATGGTGTGGAACCCAGCTTTGACAAAGGCCGTTGCCAGAGGCAATCCAACGTAGCCCATCCCGATGATGGCGACGCTGGCAGTGCGATTGACGATCTTTTCTTTTAGAGACATGTGATGAAAGACTCCTGAAGCAATGGTTATGATGCGACTGGACCCTGGCAAATTTATCCAGGACGCAGATGAACGCTGATTTTCGCAGATAA
>CAZXVB010000077.1:0-9759 GCA_964643875.1 uncultured Anaerolineales bacterium
ATGAACCTGCGGGAGGCTGGCTTACTCCACGAATCCACGTTGACCAATAAAAGCGAGTTGCTTCCAGATTGCAGACTGTTCGGGTTCAAGTCGAAGATTTGACTGGCAAGGGCGAAGGTCACTGCTCTCCTTCCGCAGGTTATCTCGAACTCATATGAGGGTTGGCCCGGTAGATACAGATGGAGTGAGTGATGGACACGTTGAACGAGATTCCGGCTTTTGTATTCCTGATTCTAACGGTTGGGTTGTTGGTGCTAGCCGGCGGATTAGGCACTTGGCTGTGGAGCTACATCACAAATGCTAATCGGCGTCGCCAGGCAAAGACGACCAGACCATCCTCTGAAATCGGCAGTCAGCCGACGACCGCCGCTGGTACGGAGGAATCAGACGAGGTCGAGCTGTTGCGGGTATCGCGTACAGTTCAAGGAGATGTAGTGGTGTTTGTACAAGGAGAACGTCGGCAGCATTTGCGGGAGATCAAGGATTTTCAGCAAGGGCAAGACACTGTTACAGCGCTCCAGGCCGTGCTTGCATTTGCCGAAGGGTATTTGCCTGCCGGCCCCGCCCTCCAGCCCGACCAATCCTCTTCTGAGCCGCCAGAGCCACTCATAGATGAGGAGACATTTCTGGAACGCTTGAAGCAGACAGACTTGTTCCCTGCGGAGAAGTCGAAGCCGGGTCTATTGGGAGTCACTCTATCTCGCAAGGCCCAACCGCTGACTCCACTGACGACACCGGCGGATCAGATCAACGAACTGGTGCAATCCCGTCTGGAAAGCTCCCCTCTATCGCGCCATGACATCCAGGTCACCACCGGTAAGGATGGGGGCATATGTATCCGCGTTGGGATACAAAGATTTGCGACTGTCGAGGAAATTCCAGATGCGGAAATTCGTGCTCTGATTCAGGGGGCCATCGAAGAATGGATTGGTCAGTGACCCTCATAGGCGGTGGGGTCCCGGTGGATAATCAACAAACACCGGCCACAGCAACGACGAGCTGTGGCTGGTCGTTTGTTTTCAGTGATCGTTTCTTGTGCGCGATTACCCTCTATGCGCACACGTAGCGCACGAAGCAGAGGGGGAGCAAGAACTACACGACCCACCACTACCGGTGATCACACCATCATCCCCAATGGCGGAAAACAGGGAGATCATCCGCCGGGTATGTTCGCTGCCACACTTTGGACATGCAATAGGATCATCTAATTTCGACATTGCCCGCAGGGCATCGAAACGGGTCTCACACTCCACGCAACGATACTCGTACAACGGCATACTCTTTCTCCAGTGAGTTTTCTATTTTCGCGGCCGAGCTATTCTACTTCCATTCGTCGGTGAAGTCAAGGGCATGTGCGACGTGCGTCATTTTTCTTGACAGCAAAACGAATACGGTATAGAATGACTCAAAGGCTGTAATGCGTACCTGGAGTGACGTGTATGGAGTACAAGGATTATTACAAAATCCTGGGAATCGACCGAAATGCAAGCGAGCAAGACATCAAGCGGGCCTACCGAAGGTTGGCCCGCCAATTTCATCCCGACGTCAATCCAGAAAACCAGCGAGCCGAGGAACGCTTCAAGGAGATCAACGAAGCCTACGAAGTGCTGGGAGATGCGGAAAAACGGGCGAAATATGACCGATTAGGGTCTAGTTGGCAGCAATGGCAACGTATGGGGAGAGATCCCGGTCAATATGATTGGGCGCAATGGTTCAGTGGTGCCAGGCCCGACGGAGTGTATGTCGAGTGGGACAATGACCTAAGCAATCTGTTCACGGGAGGAGAGAGCATCTTCTCCGAGTTCTTCAATGCTATCTTCGGCGGTACAGCCACCAAACGTCCATACACCAACAGAAGGTCTTCCTCAAGTCCAAGGGGTGCACGAGGGCGAGACATAGAAACCGAAGTGGAAATCTGCCTGGAAGAAGTTCTCCATGGGGCTACTCGCACATTGGAACGCAACGGGCAGCGGATTCGTGTTAAAATACCCCCCGGCGCCAGTGAAGGTTCCCGCGTGCGGATCGCCAGCAAGGGAGAGAGCGGATATGGTGGTACACCACCAGGCGACTTGTACCTCACGATCCATGTTGCGCCTCATCCTACATTTCAGCGCCACGCGAACAACTTGCTCTGTGAGCTTCCTCTGGATCTGTACACTGCTGTGTTGGGAGGACAGCTATCTGTACCCACGCTAGACGGGCGAGTTTCGCTCAAAATACCCGCCGGCACACAGGGAGGGACGGTCTTTCGCCTGCGTGGTCAGGGAGTGCCCGATCCGCATAAACCAGAGCAGCGAGGAGATATGCTGGTTACTGTTCGCGTTCAGATCCCTCAAGACCTCACCCTGGACGAGCAAAAACTGTTCGAGAAATTAGCTCGTCTGCGTAGCCAAAACGTTTCTCAACGTTAAGTAACATTAAGTCAGGAGAATCACATGTTGAACCACAGACGACTCACGCTGATATTAGTACCACTCACCCTGATCTTGTTGGCCTGTACGTGCAGCAGTCAAGATATTTTCATTCCCCCCACATCTCCAGCGCCCACGACGCCCCTGCCTGCTGCAACTCCACCACCGGTGGTTTTGGTAGCCACTCCCACTCCTCTCCCTGAAGAAGCATTCGTTGAGGCGGAAGCAACAGATATTCTGTTGGCCCATATCTACGAACGGACCAGTCCGGCGGTGGTCTACATCCGGGTGTTGGTCGAGGAAAATGACACTCTAGTTCCCCTGGCTAGTGGGTCCGGATTTGTGATCGACACGGAGGGGCATATCGTAACCAATGCCCACGTCGTTGAGTCGGCTGATGCCGTGCAGGTGGTCTTTTCACACGACGGCTTTCTCGTGGACGCGGTCATCCTCGGAATGGACCCCTACTCCGATCTGGCGGTGCTTCAGGTGGATCTGTCCCCGGAACAACTGGTACCTTTGGAACTGGGGGATTCCGATTCGCTCTATGTGGGACAGCGTGTGATTGCTATTGGGAATCCCTTTGGATTGACTGGCACAATGACGGTCGGCGTCATCAGTGCACTGGGGCGGACCTTGCCGGCGAAAATCCTTGCCAGCGGCGGTCGGTTTTCTAATCCGGAGATCATCCAAACCGATGCCGCTATTAATCCTGGTAACTCCGGGGGACCATTGTTGGATCTCCATGGGCAGGTCGTTGGTGTCAACACAGCCATTCGATCCACAACGGGCGCCAACTCCGGCATCGGATTCGCCGTCCCGGTCAAAACTATCAAGCTGATCATTCCCAGTTTGATTGCGGAGGGCACGTATCACTATCCCTATTTGGGTATCGTATCCAACAACAATTTTACCGTTGCGGACCTGGCCGAACCGCTGGGGTTGCCGGTGACCTATGGAGTACTGATTGCCGAAGTCGTTCCGGGTACGGCGGCAGACCAGGCTGGCCTCCGTGGTGGAGACCGGGAAGTGGAAGTTATGGGTATGCCGGTGCGGGCCGGTGGTGATATTATCATTGCCATTGATGGGCATGAAATCCATACCTATAACGATCTGATTTCCTACCTGGTGCACGAAACCAAAGTAGGGCAAAGAGTCACCCTGACCGTTATGAGGGATGAGGAAAGAAGAGACATACCGGTCACTTTGGGAGAACGTTCCTCGGAATAGCTAGCATTTTTCCGGAGGGCGTTATTCCCCGATAATCAGTGACCCGTGTGAGAGAACAGGATCGAGCCGTAGGCAGTTCGTCCGCTACCCGTCTGGGTAACCCATATTTCATAGAAAGGGGTAACTATGTTCAAACCGGATAACTTACGCGAACTGGCAACATTTCAAGCAGACACGCCCATCTTAAGTGTCTATCTCAACGTAGATCCTACAAAACACACGACCGACGAATATAAGTTGGCCTTGAGGCAAATGTTGAAGCAAGCGGAGGGAATGGCCAATCCAGAGGATATCGAGGCCGTAGAGCGATTTTTCAACCATGAGTATGATTGGTCTGGCCGAGGGGTAGTGGTGTTTTCAGGTTTAGCTGCCGATTTTTGGCATACCTATTCATTGGCTGTCTCGGTGGCATCGGGTGTCACCGTGGCTCGCAAACCCTACATTTGGCCACTAGTAGCCCTGGTGGATACGTATGGCAGCTACCTGGTGGCCCATGTAGATCGGCAGGGAGTGCGTTTGATGTTCTTCGAGATGGGGGAACTACAGATCACGGATGAATATGTGGGTGAAGAGGTTCGAAAACTAAAAAAAGGGCGCGGTTCATCCGGAGGGGCTGGTCGTCGGGGAGGTGCTCCCATCTCAAGTCGCCGAGAGGAAGAGATCGTTCACCGCAATGTGCGGGAAGCGGCCAAAGCCACCGAACGTTTTTGTCGGCAACACAAACCACAACGATTGATCATCGCCGGAGCCGAGCCAACTATCTCCCAATTTCAACACGAACTACCCAAAGCGTTGTCCGACAAAGTGATCGGTACATTGAGCCTGGCCCCCAATGCCTCGGAACCAGAGATTCGGGAACGCTCATTGTAAATCCTACACCAGGTGGAGAGAGGGCGAGAAGCTGCCCTGGTCGAGGCAGTTTTCACAGCAGCGGCCAAGGGACGTGGGGGAGTCATTCGTCTGGCCGACACCCTGGGGGCCGCCCACGAAGGACGTATTCAGACCTTGCTCATTGCCAGAGATTACCACGAACCCGGCTATCAGTGCCGTAATTGTAGCTATATCACCGATCAGGCGCTGGAAATCTGCCCCTTCTGTGGCGGGCAGTTTGTTGAAATTTCCGATGCAGCTGAGGCATTGGTAACCCAGGTGATTGAGGATGGAGGCAAAGTCGAAGTGATTGATGCAGCAGAACATCCCAAAATCGCCGAATTTGGCGTGGGAGCGCTGTTGAGATATTAGCTGTTAGCAAACGCAGAAGTAAGGCGTGAGGCGAGCGGGGGGCGCTGCCAGACAGTGCAGTGCTCCCCGCTGTGTATTCAACCGCGAGAGACGCTTTTCTCCTGCTGTTTTGCCAGATCGAGCAGGGTGGGGAGAGCTGCTTCTACAGCCCGTGCCCGGTGGCTGATGCGATTTTTTTCCGCGAACGATAACTCCGCCATTGTGCAGCCGTAATCGGGTAAATAGAACACTGGATCGTAGCCAAATCCGCCCTTTCCGGCTGGTGATAGAGCGATGTATCCCTCGCAGACCCCCTCGGCCTGATGAAACGTACCGTCAGGAGTTGTTACCACTATCAGGCATCGAAATCGGGCCGTTCGTTCTTCCCAGGGGACGGAGCGCAGATGGGAGAGCAATACAGTCACGCGATTCGTATCAGGGCCGGGCGCATAGCGGGCGGAATGGGCCCCCGGTGCACCATGCAGAGCATCTACTTCAAGCCCAGAGTCGTCGGCTAGAGCAATCATTCCTGTAGCCTGTAAATAAGCCTCGGCTTTTTGCCTGGCGTTGCTCACATACGTGTTCTGATCTTCCGGGACGTAGATATTGATTCCCAGATCATCGGGAAAGTATAGCCGGGTTCCCGCTGTTACCAACGGCGCCAGCAAATGCCGATATTCTCTCTTTTTGCCAGCGTTCTGGGTGGCCACAAGTAAGTCCATTTTATCCTCCAACAGTACTCCTCAGGCCAACGGTTGAAACCGCGCCTGAGGAGTTAAAGCTGGCTGTCCACCTACATGGACAGGCGCGTCCACGCAGGTGGGCACTCGTGTGGAAATCCTCAGAATTCGTGTCATCTGTGTTCCGTCCGGGCTACGTCTGGGTAGATACTCTTTTTTCTCTCTATCTACTTTAACACAGAATCCCGATTTTGCAATGGAAGTGTTCTTCTGAGATGGCCATTGATTAGATCGGCCGTTGTACTCTAACCGAAGACATACAATTTTATGTAGAGATTATGTAAAAACCCTTGACTTGGGAGATTGAGTATGTTATAATACTGGCAATTATTGGTTGTTCATCCTCGTCGGGTCGGGCGTTAGGACGAGTGTCAAGAAGATCGCCGTGGAGGCACTTCTGGGTAGTCCTTATGATTCGGTTTGATGTATCTCCCCTGATTCCAGCCCGGCTCGGTGCGTCTCTCACCTTGAATGTAGAAGCAGGTCCCCGTTGTTTGTTCGATTTGGAAGTTGATTATCTCCAGGGTGCTGTGCGTGTCACCCGAGTCGGCGGGGGACTGTATCTCCAGGGGACCGTCGCATCCCAACTAACACTGGAATGTGTACGTTGTCTGACCCCTTTCTCGTTTCCCCTTACTTTGGGGTTGGAAGAGACGTTTCGGCTGTCCGGTCATAAACCACATCCTGACATGCCCTATGCTGTCAGTGAAAACGGGTGGCTGGACCTGGCCCCGCTCCTGCGGGAAGAAATCTGGGTCGCACTCCCAATGAAACCTCTCTGCCGTTCCGATTGTAGAGGGTTGTGCCCTCATTGTGGAACCAACCTCAATTTGGGAACCTGTCAGTGCGTAGATGAACAAATAGATCCTCGTTTGGCGTTGCTGAAGACTTTGATGGAGTGAAACCTATGGACGTGCTGAGGGAATTATTGAATAGGGCAGAGATTCAAGGATATTTGACCACGGACGATATCCTGGATGTATTGCCCGAAGCAGAAGATGATTTAGAACAATTAGAGGACATTTTCATTTTATTGCAAGAGGCGGGGATCGAAATATACGATGAGGAAGAGGAGGTGGAAGAGGAACAGATCAGAAAGGTAATAGATGGATATACCGATTACGAAGAGGAAGAATGTGATCTCAGTCGAATAGATAGTGACGATACGGTGGGCTTATATCTGAGAGAAATGGCCCGGGTGCCTCTCCTGAAACTCGAGGAGGAGGTCAAATTGGCCAAGGCACTCGAGGCCGGACGGCGGGCTCAAGAAATCTTGCGCAACGACGGCTCTGATCCGGTCAAACGCGCCGAGTATGAGCGTCAGATTGCAGAAGGGAAAGCCGCTCGTGAACATTTGATCAAGGCGAACACGCGCCTGGTGGTCAGTATTGCCAAAAAATATATGGGGCGTGGCGTGCCTTTCCTGGATTTGATTCAGGAAGGGAACCTGGGTCTGATGAAAGCGGTTGAAAAGTTCGATTACAGCCGAGGGTATCGCTTCAGTACATACGCCACTTGGTGGATCCGCCAAACTATCACCCGCGCCATTGCCGATCAGGGACGAACGATTCGCGTCCCTGTCCATATGTCTGACCGGATTCGGAGGTTGTACAACACTGCCCGATCCTTAGAGCAGGAATACGGACGTTGTCCAACTCCAGAAGAGATCGCCGATGAGTTGGATGTCGAACCGCGCAAAGTGCAATGGATGCTGCGGGTTTCCTGGCGGCCTTTGAGCCTTGAGCAACCTGTTGGGGAGGAGGAAGATAGCGAATTGGGAGCCTTCATTGAAGACGATGCTACCTTGACGCCCAATCAAAGTGCGTATCGCTATCTGCTAGGAGAAAAGTTAGAGGAATTGCTGGCTACGTTGAATCCCCGTGAAGCACGTATCCTGCGATTACGCTTCGGGTTGAACAATGGTCGCAGTTATACGTTGGAAGAGGTCGGGCAAAAATTCGGCCTGACCCGCGAACGGATCCGACAGATCGAGGGGCGGGCCTTACGCCGCTTGCGACACCCCTGTCGGAGTCGCCAGTTGAAGGATTATTTGTAATGTCAGACGTTTGTTCAAATGGTACTCTAAAAATGATGATGTGTAGCCCTCCAGGGTGGGGTGGGGAGGAGGCTCCTGCCCCACGGTAGTCCGTCGGGCACTGGATATCATTCGCCGTTATTCCACACGACCATAGCCCACGGTAAGAACCGCCAGCCTCGCTGGCGGTTTTCGTTTGTCTTTGTCGTTGCTTGTGATACAATACCCCTGAATTTGCTATTGAGGAGAAAACTATGTCTAAATATGTGTTGATTGCCATTGCCTGGCCATATGCCAGCGCCAAGATCCATACCGGTAATGTGACCGGTTCCCATTTACCCGGCGATATTTGTGCACGTTATCATCGTTTGGCAGGGGATCATGTGTTGATGGTCTCTGGCTCGGATTCTCATGGGACGCCGATCACAGTCGTTGCAGAGAAAGAAAATCGCTCCCCGCGGGAAGTGTTTGAATCATTTCATCATCAGTTTTTGGAATTGTTCCAGCGTTTGGGGATCAGCTACGACCTCTTTACCCACACCGATACTGAGAACCATCATCGGGTGGCACAGGATTTTTTCCTGGCCTTGCTGAACAAAGGATACCTTTATAAGCAAACACAGGTTCAAATGTATTCTGAAGCCCAACAACGCTTTCTGCCCGACCGATATGTTGAGGGCATATGTCCGGTCTGCGGATATGAATCGGCCCGTGGAGATCAATGTGACCAGTGCAACACATTATTGGACCCTCAAGATTTGCTCTCCCCCCGCAGCAAACTCGATGGTAGCACTCCTGTATTGCGGGAGACCGAGCATTATTTCCTGGATCTGCCCCGGTTGGCCCAGGCCGGCCTGGCAAAATGGCTCTATGAAGGGAAGGAACATTGGCGACC
This sequence comes from uncultured Anaerolineales bacterium, assembly GCA_964643875.1. GTDB lineage: Bacteria > Chloroflexota > Anaerolineae > B4-G1 > B4-G1 > CAZXVB01. The sequence continues at coordinate 8,533 of CAZXVB010000077.1, forward strand.
TAACGTGATCAATTTTGCCCGTCAATATGTGGGAGAGGGGTTGCAAGGCCGTCCGATCACCCGGGATCTGGAGTGGGGCATCCCGGTGCCACTGGATGGATGGGAACACAAATGTCTCTACGTATGGTTCGAGGCTGTGATTGGATATTTTTCTGCCAGTGTGGAATGGGCACACAATCACAACCAATCGGAGGCATGGAAAAATTGGTGGTATGATCCACAGGCAGAAACTTTGTATTTCATCGGTAAGGACAACATCCCATTCCATGCCGTCATCTGGCCGGCGGAATTGATGGGAGTCACTCGCCTCTACGAAGATGATCCCGCCAGGAAACTTAACCTGCCGTATGATGTGCCGGCCAACGAGTTTATGAATCTGGAGGGGCGCAAGATATCCGGTAGCCGCAACTGGGCGGTATGGATGGACGATGCGTTGGGCCGATATGATCCGGATCCGTTGCGCTACTACCTGACGGTGGCGATGCCGGAAACCCGAGATACCGACTGGTTGTGGGATGAATTCCTTCGACGTAACAACGACGAATTGGTAGCTACCTGGGGGAATCTGGTCAACCGTACATTGACGTTTGCCTACAAACGGTTCGACCGACAGGTGCCGACCCCTGGCCCATTAGAAGACATAGACACGCGTCTCCTGGAGCACATCGAGGGCGGATTTACGCTGGTTGGAGATCTAATCGCCCGCTGCAAATTCCGGTCGGCCTTGGCCGAGGTGATGGCGTTAGCCCGAGAGACGAATCGGTATCTGGAGGAAAAAGGGCCGTGGTTCCAAATCAAAGAGGACCGACAGGCAGCCGCTACGACGATCTACGTAGCGCTTCGGGCGATTGACTCCCTCAAAGTACTGTTTGCGCCCTTTTTGCCATTCAGTTCCGAGCGATTGCACCAGTATCTGGGGTATGATGGGATGTTGTTCGGACGGTTGGACATCCAGGTATTCGAGGAATCCCACGGACGGGTTCACGAAGCGCTGTGTTACGATCCCCACGATGCAACCGGCTCTTGGCGCTCCAGTGATCTCCAACCGGGGCAAGCCCTCCGCCCGTCTCAGCCGCTGTTCAAAAAGTTAGACGAGGAGATCGTAGAACAGGAAATGGCCCGCTTGGGTATCGTTGATTCGCCGACAGAATTTTGAAATACACCCAATTTAGAAGGGTGTGTTTCAACTGAGTTGGAGACCCTCCCGCAGGTTGAACTCAAAGGCGA
>CAZXVB010000078.1:0-9746 GCA_964643875.1 uncultured Anaerolineales bacterium
GCCTGTCCTGACAGCCTGGAAAGGCTGCCTCGCCACCAAAATTCTCAAGTACTGACACTCCGTGTTTCCTCAGGATACGCTCAGGACTTTCGGGCCGCTCTGTGGTATGCTGATGGCAGTTCTGAAGATAAGATATAGAGAGCACAGGAGGTGTGAGATGGTTCGCTTGTTTGCTGCAGTCGGAAAGGTTTTTAGCCTGCCGCCGGTATGGATCGCTTTTGGAGTCACGATCTGGGCTTTAATCATCACCAAGGGCTGGCAACCGTTCGTGGACATCATCCTGTATGCAATACAACGATTGGCTCAGTAGCCGGAGCCGGTCGCTCCCTGGCGTCATCCGGGTTTATAGAAGGGAGAAGTATGATAGATGCAGTGGGTTTGTGCAAGCAGTTTGACGGATTCGTAGCGGTGGACGGCGTCACTTTCTCGGTTGCGCCGGGGGAGGTACTGGCTCTGTTGGGCCACAATGGTGCCGGTAAGACGACTACTGTGCGCATGCTGGCCGGTGTCATCCGCCCCACATCGGGACAGGCACGGGTGGCCGGATTCGATGTAGCGGAGCATCCACAGGCTGTGCGGCGGCACGTTGGACTGCTGACCGAGCACCCCGGCTTGTACCTGCGAATGACGGGGCGCGAGTATCTCCGCTTCTTCGGTCGCTTGATGGGCATGACGAGCAACGAGTGTGACCGTCGTGCCGGGGATCTTCTGGAGCGCCTGGGCATGCTGGAGGCATGGGACCGACGCACGGGGACATACTCCAAAGGGATGCGCCAGAAGATGGCGCTGGTACGTGCTATGCTGCACGACCCTATGGTGCTCTTGCTGGACGAGCCGACCTCAGCCCTCGATCCGACCGCTGCCCGCCTGGTTCGCGACGCGATTGCGCGCCTACGTGACCATCGGCGGGCAGTCGTGTTGTGTACTCACAACCTGGTGGAAGCGGAGACCTTGGCCGACCGTGTGGCTATCATTCGACGTGGACGGATCGTGGCGTTGGGCACGCCGGCAGAGTTGAAAGTCCGTTGGCTGGGCCACCCTGTGATGGAGTTGCGCCTGGCACATCCGTTGAACGGAACCGCTCGGTTCATCGCCGAGTGGGGAACTGTTGAAGCACAAGGTGAAAATTGGATCCGCTACTCTACCCCCGATCCTCAGGAGACCAATCCACTCCTGGTGCGGCTGTTGGCGTTGCAAGGCGTCGAGATCGTCACCATTCGTGAAGTGCCACGCAGTCTGGAAGAGGTCTATTTACAAGTTACCGTTGGAGGTGTCGAAAATGTCGAGCGTACCGATCCCGTTCCATGAGGTCATAAAGTCCCGCCGGCTCTCCCCGATACGACCTATGTTAGCCGTGGTCCATCGGGAGGTGGTGGATAGTTTGCGCGATTGGCGGATCGTGGTGCCGATCATCGTGTTGACGTTGTTCTTTCCCTTGCTGATGAGTTTTGTGGCCAACGCAGCCTTGCGATGGGTAGCCAAGTACGGCAATCCCATCATCGGCGAACGTCTGTTGCCCTTTATGCTGATGGTGGTGGGCTTCTTCCCCATCTCATTCTCCCTGGTGATCGCCCTGGAAACCTTTGTAGGAGAACGGGAGCGCCGGAGTCTGGAGCCGTTGTTGATGGCCCCCTTGACGGACACCCGCTTGTATCTAGGTAAGGTGCTGGGGGCGTTGCTCCCGCCGATGTTAGCGGCCTACCTGGGCATCGGGACTTATCTGCTCGGCCTATACGTCGTCAAGGCGTGGACGCCTCCCATAGAGCTGTTGGCATTAGTATTTCTCCTGACAACGATGGAGGGGTGTGTGATGGTCGCCGGCGCTGTGGTAATCTCCAGTCAAACGACGAGTGTGCGAGCGGCCAACCTGTTGGCCAGTTTCATCATCATCCCGGCGGCCCTCCTGGTGCAGGTCGAGGCGATGATTATGTTCTACGCCAATTACGACGTGTTGTGGTGGATCGTCCTCTTCCTGGCGGTGGTGACGGTGATCCTGGTACGGATGGGGGTTCATACCTTCAACCGCGAGGAATTGCTGGGACGAGACACAGATGCGCTGGACTTGCCGTCCCTGGGACGCGCATTTCTGGCACATTTCGATTGGAGACCCTGGTGGTTCGGGCGGGATGTGCACCGTATGCCAGCCGGTCTGCGTTGGTTGGGGAAAATAGGCGGATTGTATCGCTACGAGATACCGGCCATCCTTCGCCGGGTTCGTCCAGCTCTGGTGGCAGTCAGTGTGGGGTTGTTGGCCTCGGTCTATATTGGCTATATGTACGCGGCCCGTTACCCGCTGCCGGCCACGGCCCTACAACTCGACTCTATTTCCATGGAGACGTTCAGCACGGCCACAGCCGTCGGCTGGTTCCCTGGCCTGACCGTCCAGTGGGTATTGAGCAACAACATTCGGTCGCTGTTGCTGGCGGCTTTGTTGGCCGTCTTCTCGTTTGGGGCGCTGGCCGAGGCGTTGTTGATGGCTCCATTAGCGATTGTGTTCTTCTTCGCGGCCCAGGCGGGCCGGCTGGGTACCAACCCGATCCTGTTCCTGGGAGCTTTCGTGTTGCCCCACGGTGTACTGGAGTTACCGGCCGCGATCATTGCGACGGCATTGGCTATACGACTGGGAGCGATATTCCTCTCCATACCGCGAGAACTGGGGATGACGATTGGAGAAAGTTGGTTGTGGGCGTTGGCCGACTTCATCAAAGCCTTTTTGGCCTTCGTCGTGCCTCTTCTCACAGTAGCGGCTATCTTGGAGGTACACGTCACACCGTTGGTGGTCGTGTGGGCATTCGGCGGGTCATAGAGATAGAGACCCTCTTCTTCGGTACTAGGGCCGGTAGGTTTCGATAGGGTATGTTCGCCCGCCGGCCTCGGCCGCATGCCGCATAATGGAAGCAATCGGGTGGAAGCCGATGAGCAAGCGGTTGCGTCGGGGAGAAACAGCAATCGTCATTCCGACTACCTGGCCGGTATGTTGGCTAATGATAGGAGATCCGCTCATCATACTGGGGTTAAACAGATCATCCATCACGACCCACACCGAAGTATCATTGACCGATTGCACCGTGCCGGCCAGTACGCGTGCCTTACCCTCCTCGCTTCCCAACCCGCTGAAGAGGGCCACCCGTTCGCCCGGCTGTGGGCCTCCACGCGGGTCTGGGGCGAGCACTAGACTGGGGGTAATTGGTTGAGAAACCTGAAGCAATACGTAGTCCACCGTCATATCCGCCCCTGTACGCGGATGGCCGGGAGGGCCGAAAAACGTATCCAGTTCGACGAATGGCGACGAATGCCCAGGCATTCGCAAGGCGATCCGCTCCAATGGATGGTTGGGGTCGCCAATCAGCATACTGTGCGCCGTCATCACTGCGATCACCGTCCCGCTTTCCTCCGCCTCGTCGGGTAGCCGCAGGAGAAATGCACTGCCGGCGAGCACATACGGTTCCCCCTGATAGCGGAGCAACTCTTGGAAAGCGACGATGTTTGACGGGAGTTCCCCGGCCGGAGCCAAAATGGTGGGGGGCGGTGGGGTAGGTGGCGGAGGCGATCCGAAGGGGGTATGCGCTACGATCACGATCAACCCGATGGCCATACACAGCAGAGTCAACACCAGGGCCAGCAAGCCACCTCGGATCACAAATGCGATGTCGAGCGAGCGCAAGTGTGTCGCTTTCTGGCTCTTCTGGCCCTGATGATTCTGGTGATTGTTCAACCTGCCCTCCCTCAAGCGACATACGACGCGCCTTGGAGGTGCGTCGTATGTCTGGGCGGATCAAGCGGATGCGTTGGATGTTACTCCTGTTATTCCTCGGCCTCTTCCTCCGTTTCTGTTTTCGTTTTCGTTTTCGTTTTCAGAGTCTTGGCCGGTTCCAGTATCTTATCTACCAGCCCGTATTCGATGGCTTCCTTCGCCGTCATATACCGATCCCGGTCGAAATCCGCGCTGATCTGTTCGACCGTCTGGCCGGTATGATCGGCCAATATCCGATGTAGCAGGTCCTCGACACGCTTCAACTCTTTGTACTGAATCTCGACATCCGGGGCATATCCCTGAGCGCTGCCGCCGGCCGGATGCATGTGGATGGTGGCGTTGGGCAAGGCATACCGATACCCCTTGCTACCGGCAGCCAGCAGCACCGTGCCCATACTGGCCGTGACGCCCACAGCATACGTGGCCACAGGGGCGGCGATCTGTTGCATCGTATCGTAGATAGCCAGACCATGGTAGATGACTCCACCGGGGCAGTTGATGTACATCGAGATGGGGCGTTCGGCATCCTCACTGGCCAGGTAAAGCAATTGTGCCACGATCAGATTGGCTACCTGGTCGTTGATGGGCATACCTACGAAGATGATCCGTTCTTTCAGCAACAGCGAATAGATATCGTAAGCACGCTCGCCTCGACCGGTCGTCTCGATGACCATTGGGATGAGAGCTTGTGGTTGCAAGACAGTCATTCCGCTTCTCCTTCTCCACCCTCGTCCTCGTCGCCGGATTCTGCCGCCACGTCTTCCAACTCTGGTGCCTCGCCCAGCGCGATCTCCTTCAGCCGTTGGAACGTCTTTTGGAGAAGCAAGTGGTTTTTGATGGTCACACGACCGCCTTCCGCGAGGAATTTATCCATAGAGGCACTGTCCTTGCCCTGGGCGTTGAGTGTTTCGATGTAATCGTCCACCTCTTCTTCGGTAACGGTCAATCCTTCTCGTCGGACCAATTCTTGTAATACCAGGCGTTGCTTAATGCGCTTCTGGGCCTGGGGGATCAAATCTTGCCGTAGATCCTCTTGTGTTTTGTTCTGAAGACGCAAGTAGTCATCCAGAGAAAGCCGGGTTCGGTCGCGCACCGTCTCGGCGACTTCATTCACCAGATCATTCAATTCCTCTTCCAATACAATGGGAGGATACTCCACTCTGGCCTGGGCGACGATGTCCTCCAGCACCTGGTTAAGATATTCCTGATCCGTTTTTTCCTGCTCCGCTTGCAGCAGGTCGGCCTCTATCTGTGTCTCCAATGCCTGCAACGTATCGAAACTACCCACAGATCGGGCCAGGTCGTCGTCTATTTCCGGGACGATCCGGTTGTACACCTCGTGGACGCTCACGTCGAAGTGGGCTTCGGTCCCTCGCAACTCCTCTTGAGGGAAATCATCGGGCAAGATCATCGTGAATGTCTTTTCCTCACCGGATGTCATACCGATGACAGCATCCACCAGGTTTGTCAATAGGCTTTCCTTTGCCTCATCATCCGGCTCGAGTAGAACACGTATATGCTCTTGTTGGATGATTGGCGTACCGTCAGGGCGGCGGCCTGTCAGGCTGATTTCGACACCGTCTCCAAGCTGTGCAGCCCTCTCAACCGGCTCCGAGATCGTTTCCTCTTGTTGAATGGTACGTAACACCTGCTGAACGGTTTCCGGCTCTACAACGACGGAGCGAGGCTCCAGACGATATGCGCGGTAGTCACCTGGTTCCACCGTCGGGGGGAGTTGGACGATAAGCTGATAAGAAATTGGGTCCAGGGTCAGTTCTTCCAGGGTTGCCGGTGCATATGGCTCGATTTTTTCCTGTTCGAGGGCTTCCTTGTAAATTTCCTCGGCCATTTTCTCAGCGGCTTCCCGGCGCAAACGTTCCTTCCCTAATCGTTGTACAATGATGTGTGGGGGAACTTTACCCCGACGGAAACCGGGGATCATTGTGTCGCGTGCAATTTCTTTGATCACTTGCTTGATAACTCGCTCGATTCGTTCCTCGTCCACTGTGATGATCATACGAATTTGGCGGTCTTCCAGGGGGTGGGTTGTGATTTCCAACGGTCACGGCCTCCTTATACAATATTGGCCCACGTGGGCCTGGGCTTTGCATATTTTTCGTCACTTTACGTTACGTCTCGCGAAGTGGGGAAGGCGGGATTTGAACCCGCACGGGTTGCCCCACGTGATCCTAAGTCACGCTCGTCTGCCCATTCCGACACTTCCCCAGGCAGGTTCATTATAACGCTGAGTGCCCGTTCGCGCAAGGTGAAATATGCGCGCCCCCGCCGTTGTTTTAACCTGCCACCGGTGGTATAATTTGAGTCACGTATGAACAAACCGCCGTTTCCAATGCAGTTGTTTTCGCTTTTGATGGCTCTGATGGTTTCGATGGCCCTGACCGCCTGCACGTCAACCGGGGGCATAGGGACGCACACCGTCACTCTGTTGGCCGATGGGGAGACCCGTGTGCTGACAACTGAGGCGCTCACGGTACAGGATGTGCTGGCAGAGGCGGACGTCCTGCTCGACGAGAATGACCGGGTCGAACCGGTCGAACTCACATTGATCGAAGATGGCATGACGATCCGCGTGGTGCGGGTCGAGACCTACACCGAGGTTGAGCAGCGAGAGATCCCGTTCGAGCGTCGCACCGTGCGGGACGCTTCGATCCCAGCCAATGAGACGCGGCTGTTGGAACCTGGCATCACCGGGGTCGAGGAGCTAGTCTATCGGATCACCACAGAGGATGGCACCGAGGTCGAACGCCAGTTGGTGCGGCGAGTGGTGACCCAGGAGCCACGTGATGAGATCATCCTGGTCGGCGTACAGGCGGAACAAGAGGTCACGCCGATCAGCGGCACGATTGCCTATGCAGCCAACCGTAACGCCTGGGTAATTCAAACCGTCAGCCCCAATCAACGACGCTTGACCCACGACAGCAGTTTGGACGGTCGGGTATTCGCCCTCTCGCCCGATGGAGGTTATTTGCTGTTCACCCGTGTACCCACCGATACAGGGGGAACTGATACCGGTGAACAGGATAGCGACGGAAACGAAGATATTCCCTTCAACACCCTGTGGGTGGTCGAGACGGCAGCCGTTGATGCGCGACCGGTTCCGGTCACCGTCCAAAATGTACTGTGGGCCGATTGGGAGCCGAACTGCCGGGTAGACGCTGTCACCACAGGTTGCCGGATTGCCTATACGACCGGATCACCGGTTACAGGTAATCCGGGATGGAAGGGCGAAAACGATCTGTGGATTGGCCGGTTGCGGGTGCGAGATGGTCACCTATTCAGCATCCGGCAGATCGTCCCGCCGAGTGCCGGCGGGGCCTACGGGTGGTGGGGCACGACGTACGCCTGGTCCCCGGACGGACGTATGCTGGCGTATGCCCGCGCCGACACGATTGGCCTCGTTCGCGTTCGGGATGGCGTCCAGACGGAACTGACCAGCTTTCCTCCCTACCGTACCTATGCGCCCTGGGTATGGGTTCCCACCATCAGTTGGTCCCCAGAAGGGGCTTTCATCATCACTACGCTGCACGGCCCGCCGCCGACGGATCAAAACCCGGAAGATAGCCCGGTCTTCGATGTATGGGCCTTGGCAAGCGACGGCTCTTTGGGCGCAGAACTGGTCAGCGAGGCCGGTATGTGGGCTGTGCCGCGTTATGCACCGACGGGAGACCTGGTCGCTTTTGGCCACGCCCGTAGCCCCTACGTCAGTCAGACCAGCGGCTACGATCTGTACGTGATGGACCGTGACGGATCGGGACGCCGACGCCTCTTCCCCCCGGAAGGCGAACTGGGATTGGATTACCCGGAAGTCGCCTGGGGACCTGGCGGTGACCGGTTCGTCGCCATATACCAGGGGAATCTCTATTTGTTGACCCAAGGGGAAGAAAAGTGGGAGGCCCACTTGCTAACCGAAAGTGGCAATGTGACGACTACACGCTGGGGATGGTAGCCGTGAAATGACGACGGAAAGTGGATATGAACAAAAGGCGAACTTCCCCCTTAGACATCTCCCTACCTGGGTGTGGTGGATCGGCCTGATCGTCAGCGTCGGCGTCGGAGTGGGTGCCTGGCGCTTCCAGGCCCATCTGCTCCGCCAGACCGTGTGGATGGATTACAGTCCTCCTTCCGACCAGGCGGTGTGGGAAGGCGATTGGGCTTTCTCGGCCGCCGGAGCCGATCCCAGTGAGGCCGGCGGAGAGCGAGTAACGATCTCGTTCACCGGAACGGACCTGGCCCTCGTGGTGCGACGGGGGAACTATCGGGGGGATTTCTTCGTCTACGTAGATGGTGCCCCGGCCAATCGCTTGCCACGTGGGGACGCAGGCGAAGGCGGGTACCTGGTGCTCACGTCGCCCGACCGCTCTCCACGGGTAGACACGATCCTGGTCGCCGCCGGACTGTCCGATGGCCCACATCGAGCCGTTGTGAAGGCCCATCGAGGGTGGAATCAGTGGCCGCTGGTCGGATGGCGTGTCGGCCACACACCCGACATCCCCTTTGGTCTATGGATTGCTATGGCCGCCGCTGGATTGGGGGCTGTGGGTTGCGCCGCCGTCCTGCTCGAAGCCGGCGGTGTGTTCCGTTGGATACGTCAAGCCCTCTGGCGGCGGCCCACACCGACCCCATTGCCGTCTGAGTCTGTTCGCCCGCCGGTAGGCGCATGGGCGGCGAATGACTGGATCGTGTTCCTGCTGATTGTCGTGGCGACGCTGGGGGTCTATGTCTCTGCCGGACGCCTCCCATTTGCGATCTGTGCCCTCAGCGGTGCTCTCCTGACGCTCTTAGTAGTGCTCCGTCTGGATTGGGGACTAGCACTGGTGGTGGCGACCGCCCCGTTCTACCGGTATCCCTGCTCGTTCCCGTTCCTGGGGGGAAAATCCTTCTCCCTCGCCGAAATCGCGATGGGCCTCTGCCTGCTTTCGTGGGGAATCGCGTGGCTACGCCGTCGCCCAAACCCAGACGACCTGCGGCGGCGTTTCCTGTCCACCGCGACTTCTCTCGACCTGGCGGTGATCGCCTTTGCCGGAATCGGGGTGCTTTCCGCATTGCAAGCGGACTTTCGCCACGTGGCATTGCGGGAGCTGCGGGTGGTGATCCTCGAACCGGTGCTCTTCTATGGGATGCTGCGCACCGCCGATCTCGATGCGCGTGCGGTACGGCGGCTGGTGGATGCGCTCATCCTGAGTGGCGTCGTAGTCGCCGTGATCGGACTGGCCCAGTATGCTATGGGAGTGAACGTTATCACAGCCGAGGCAGGGTTCCGGCGCCTGCGTTCGGTGTACGGCTCTCCCAACAACGCCGGTCTCTACCTGGGGCGTGTGCTGCCCTTTGCCGTCGCCTACCTGCTCTTTGGGACTGTCCGACAGCGACGCATACTGTACGGGCTGGCCGTTGCACCGGTGGCCCTGGCGATTGTGCTCAGCTTTTCCAAAGGGGCGCTGCTGCTGGGCGTACCGTGCTCGTTGCTTGTGTTGGGCATACTGGCCGGGGGAAAGTGGTTGTGGACGGCGGCGGGAGCGGTGATCGCGGCCGCAGTCGCCGCCGTTCCCTTGTTGCGCACGCCGCGCTTTGCCTCTCTGCTGGATACCCGCCGGGGCACGACGTTCTTCCGTCTCTACCTATGGCGTTCTTCGCTGATGATGCTCCGGGATCACCCTGGGCTGGGCGTCGGGCCGGACAATTTTTTGTACCAGTATCGGGGGCGCTACATCCTGCCGGCGGCCTGGCAAGAACCCGACCTTTCCCATCCGCACAACATCCTGCTGGACTATGGCTGCCGGCTGGGGCTGCCCGGTCTTTTGTCTGGAGTCTGGCTCCAGTGGGCGTTTTGGCAATCGGCGCTTCCACTCCGTTACAGTGACCGGAGCGCCCTCCCCGACCAGTATGCTCTGGCACTGGGCGCGATGGCCTCTATGGCGGAGTTCATCGCCCACGGCCTGGTGGACGCCTCGTATTTCGTGAACGATCTGGCATT
>CAZXVB010000079.1:0-9736 GCA_964643875.1 uncultured Anaerolineales bacterium
GGCCGTTTCGCCGGTGGAGGGATACCCGCCGCCGGGTAGGGGGTGTTCTTGAGAATTTCGGTAGTGGGACAGCTTTCCCAGGTTGCTGGCAGGCTAGAAAGTCTGCCCCACGGCTTAGTTTCCCCAGGTACTGATAGTTGACAAAGTGTGACTTTTACGATACCATACATCAGTCATAAGTCGTTATAATGATAACGCCTAACGGCACTTGTATTTTCCGGATCTATACGGATTCGAGGGGTAGGGACGAGCCTCCCGCAGGTTGCGTTTGCCGCAGTTTCTGCGTCGGCCAAGCCTGTATGAACCTGCGGGAGGCTGGCTTACCCCACAAACTATTTCAGGAGGAACGTAAAACGTGGAAAAACCTGCATCCCAATCCTCATCTCCGTGGCACAGCCTGCCCATTGAACAGGTTTCCCATCTCCTGGGCGTAACCGTTGCCACCGGTCTTACCAATGAAGAAGCGACGCGGCGATTGGAAACATACGGCTATAATGAATTGGCCGAACGTCCTCGCCCCGGTTTCTGGCAATTGTTATTGGCCCAGTTCAACAATTTCCTGGTCATCATTTTGATCGTGGCGGCCGCCATCTCACTGCTGTTGGGCGAGACCATCGAGGCGGGAGCCATTATGGCCATCGTTATCCTCAACGCTATCCTGGGCGTGGTACAAGAGGGAAAGGCCGAAGAGGCCTTGGCGGCGCTCAAGAAAATGGCGGCCCCCGAAGCCCAGGTATTGCGCGATGGGCATCGCATCACCGTGCCAGCGCGAGAATTGGTGCCCGGTGATGTGGTCTTTCTCGAAGCCGGCAACTACGTCCCCGCCGATCTGCGCCTCGTCGAAAGTGTTAACCTCAAAATTGACGAGGCCTCACTGACCGGCGAATCGGTGCCGGTGGAGAAAGTCGCTCACATCACGCTGGCGGAAGAAATCCCCCTGGGAGATCAGGTGAACAGTGCCTTTATGGGCAGCACTGTGACGTATGGCCGGGGCAAGGGCATCGTAGTAGCCACCGGGATGCAAACCCAGATCGGCTTGATTGCCGAGATGATCCAATCCTACGAAGAGGAAGAGACGCCGCTCCAGCGGCGCTTGGACCAACTCGGACGCTGGTTGGGTTGGGGATCGCTTGCCATCTGCGCCATCGTCTTCATCGAGGCGATCCTGCAGGATACTGACCTCACGTTGATCACCAGTCAGGGCCTGGGAGCTTACCTACGGGCGACACAGGCTCAGATCGTGGATCTGTTCATCGTGGCGGTCAGCTTGGCCATCGCCGCTGTTCCCGAAGGGCTGCCGGCTGTGGTCACGATCTGCCTGGCCCTGGGTATGCGGGAGATGGTGCGCCGACACGCTCTCATCCGCCGCTTGCCGGCCGTGGAAACGTTGGGCAGCGCCACCATCATCTGTTCCGACAAAACGGGTACCCTTACCCAGAACGAGATGATGGCGGTGCGGCTATACGTCGCTAACTGGCGGTTGGACGTCAGTGGGCAGGGATACGAACCGAACGGTGAATTCAGCAACTATGGCACTCCCGCCGATCCAAAGGACAATGCCGAGATTATGGAGCTCTTGACCGGCAGCGTTCTGTGCTCGGATGCGTTGTTGGAGAAAGTCGAATCAGAGGATGGCGGGTCGCCTCAGTACCGCATCGTCGGAGACCCAACCGAAGGAGCACTGGTGGTCGCCGCGACCAAGGCCGGCCTGACGCGGGAGGAATTGGAGGCCCGCTATCCGCGCGTCGCCGAGGTGCCCTTCGACAGTGAGCGGAAACGGATGAGCACCATCCACCGCTTCGACGGACGTTATCGGGCATACGTTAAAGGCGCACCGGACGTGATCCTTCCTCTCTGCGACACTATCCTGGAGGAAGGTCGAGAGATCCCACTCAATCCGGCCCGACGCCAACACATCGAAAACACCATCCGCGACCTGGGACGAGGCGGCCTGCGGGTATTGGCCATCTCTTATCGGGACCTGGACGACTTGCCCGCCCAGGTGACGGCCGACGAGATCGAGCGGAACCTTTCACTGATCGGCTTGGTGGCGATGATTGACCCGGCTCGGCCAGAGGTGCGACCAGCCGTGGAGCAAGCCCGTAGCGCCGGCATCCGCACGATGATGATCACCGGCGACTATCCCGACACCGCCCGCGCCGTCGCCGAGGAGATCGGTCTGCTGCGACCCGGTGGACAGGTGATCAGTGGCGCTCAGTTGGACGAAATGACAGACGAGGCGCTGCAAGAGCGGATAGAGGAAGTGGACGTCTTTGCCCGCGTCTCCCCCCAACATAAAGTGCGCATCGTCGAAGCCCTGAAAGCGCGAGGGCACGTCGTGGCGATGACCGGCGATGGAGTCAACGACGCCCCGGCGCTCAAACGCGCCTCCATCGGCGTGGCGATGGGGATCACCGGCACGGATGTATCCAAGGAAACGGCCGATATGGTCTTGACCGATGACAACTACGCTTCCATCGTCTCGGCCGTCGAGCAGGGCCGAATCATCTACTCCAACATCCGCAAATTCGTCTACTACCTCCTCTCGTGCAACATGGCCGAGATCATGGTCATTTTCCTGGCCACTTTGTTCGGCTCCGCGCCTCCGCTGAATGCCATTCAACTTTTGTGGTTGAACTTGCTCACCGACGGGGCACCGGCCCTGGCGTTGGGCCTGGAGAAAGGGGACCCGGACATTATGGAACAGCCGCCCCGACCGGTGCAGGAACCGATCATCAACCGCCCAATGGTGATCGGCGTCATCGTCCAGACCATTGCCATCACGACCGTCGTATTGTTAGCCTTCTTCATCGGGCTGGCCTGGGATCCAGACAACTTTGCCCTGGCCCAGACGATGGCTTTCGTCACTCTATCCGCTTCGGAATTGGTGCGGGCGTATACTTCCCGCTCAGAGCGGGTATCCCTGTGGCGATTGGGAATCTTCACCAACCCGTATATGCAATACGCCGTGTTGGCTTCCTTTGTCCTGCTACTAGGGGCAGTCTATGTGCCGTTCCTCCAACCGATCTTCAACACGGTTCCTCTGGGAAGTCGAGAGTGGAGTGTCATCCTGCCGTTGCTCCTGGTCCCCAGCATTGCCGCTGAAATCACCAAAGCTGTACTCCGACGACAGCCTGTGAGCGGGAAAGGCGCGTTCGCAGGAGCGGCCGGAGGAGCGGCCGGGGAATGAAGCCCAGCGGCGAATACCTCTTGGCGATAGACTGTGGCACCCAGTCCGTGCGGGCGTTGCTGTTCGACCTCTACGGAAATCTGGTACACAAAAGTCGGACGCCTATCGAGCCGTATTTCTCTGACCGTCCTGGCTGGGCTGAACAACACCCTCACTACTTTTGGGAGAATCTTTGTGATGCCTGCCAACGCCTGTGGAAGGAAAGCAACATCCCTCCAGAGGCAATCGCCGGCGCTGCCTTGACGACCCAACGCTCTACCGTCGTTAATGTGGATTCGCAGGGAGAACCTCTGCGGCCGGCCATCGTGTGGCTGGATCAACGCCGCACCGAGGGGCTGCCACCGGTCGGCGGGCTGTGGGGCTTGGCCTTCCGCCTGGGCGGGCTGGTGGATACGGTCGCATACTTGCAGGCCGAGGCGGAGGTCAACTGGATCCGCACCGCCCAGCCAGAGGTATGGGAACGTACCCACAAGTACCTCTTCCTATCCGGCTATCTGACTTACCGCCTGGTGGGCCGTTTCGTGGATAGCGTCGGGTGTCAGGTGGGATACGTGCCGTTCGACTACAAGCGCAAAACGTGGGCTAGAAAGTGGGATTGGAAGTGGCAGGCCGTACCGATGGATAAACGCCTGTTGCCGGAACTGATCCCGCCTACCGGTCAGTTGGGGGAGATCACTCCGCAGGCTGCCGAGGCGACCGGCATCCCCGCCGGTACGCCCCTCATCGCGGCTGCGGCCGACAAAGCCTGTGAAGTCGTGGGAGCCGGATGTGTGACGCCGGAGATCGCCTGCCTTTCCTACGGCACCACGGCCACGGTCAACACGACCAGCCGCCGCTACGTGGAAGTGATCCCTCTGATTCCTCCCTACCCCAGTGCCGTGCCGGACGCATACAGTTTGGAGGTGCAGATCTACCGAGGGTACTGGATGGTACGCTGGTTCCGGGAGGAGTTCGGCCTGCGTGAGGAACGTCTGGCCCAGGAGCGGGGATGTCCACCGGAGGCTCTATTCGACGAACTGGTTGAGGATGTGCCGCCCGGCTCAATGGGGTTGGTCCTGCAGCCATACTGGTCTCCGGGGTTGCGGTCGCCCGGCCCGGAGGCCAAAGGAGCGATCATCGGGTTTGGGGATGTGCATACTCGTGCCCACATCTACCGGGCGATCCTGGAGGGGCTGGCCTATGCGTTGCGAGAAGGGTTGGAGCGCACCCAGAAACGATTGGGCGTGCGAGCAACCGAAGTGCGGGTCTCCGGCGGTGGCTCTCAGTCTGACGCAGCTATGCAGATCACGGCCAACATCTTCAACCTGCCGGCCAGCCGCCCCCATATCTACGAAACTTCCGGGCTGGGTGCGGCGATGGACGCTGCGGTTGGCCTGGGGATGTACGCTGATTTCGAGGCTGCCGTGGCAGAGATGAGCCGCGTGCGGGATACGTTCGAGCCGCAACCGGCCGTGCGCGACATCTATGAGGAATTGTATCAGCGGGTCTACAAACAGATGTACCGGCGACTCCGCCCTCTTTACCGAGAGATTCGGGAGATCACCAGTTATCCTCCCAGGTAGCCGCCGTTACTCCAGCAACCCTGATTCCCGCGCCCGCAATGCTGCCTGTGTTCTGTCGCGCACGCCTAGCTTCTGCAAAATCGCCGTCACGTAGTTCTTCACCGTTCCCTCGGCCAGCATTAACCGCTCCGCGATCTCCCGATTCGTCAGCCCCAATGCGATGCCGGTCAACACTTCCCGCTCCCGCGCCGAGAGCGGTTCAAGCAACCCCGCGTCTACCCCACGGGCCGGCGGCGCCAGTCTGGCGAACTCCGCCACCACCTTCCGCGCCACCGACGGCTCGATCAACGCGCCACCGGCCGCTATAGTGCGGATCGCTTTGGCCAGCTCACTGCCGGATACATCCTTTAGCAAATATCCCAGCGCCCCGGCCCGCAACCCCTCGAAGACATACGCATCGTCGTCGAACGTGGTGAGGATGATCACCCGTGCTGTGGGCCAACGAGCACACAGACGACGTGTTGCCTCTACCCCATCCATCCCCGGCATGCGCACATCCATCAACACTACATCCGGTTGCAATGCGGCATACGATGCCAGCGCTTCCTCCCCACTGCTGGCCTCTCCCGCCACCTCCATTCCCGGTTCCAACTCCAATAACACCCGCAATCCCTCACGCATCAGGCGTTGATCGTCCACCAGCAGCACACGGATCGCTTCAGCCATCGTTCCGGTCACGGTCTCTCTCCTCCACTGTTGGCAGGCGCACGGACACCTGTGCGCCGCCGCCGGGCCGCTTGCCAAAATGACACGTGCCCCCTAACCATTCCACCCGCTCGCGAATACCGCGCAGTCCAAACCCTCTCGCCTCCACACCCTCCGAGAAACCGTGCCCATCGTCGCTGATGGTCAGTGTCACCGCGTCTGCCTGTCGTTCCAACACCAACCACACTTGTCGAGCGCCTGCGTGCCGTTGAACGTTCGTCAGTCCTTCTTGCGCCACACGGTAGAGCGTCACCCGCTGCGCACTTGGCAATGCTGTCCACCTGACGGGCATAGCCGTGTGCACTGCGATCCCCGTCGCTTCTTCGAACCCTTCTGTGAGGCGGGTCAGGGCCTGCGGCAGCGCCAGGTCGGTCTCTACCGGCGATTTCAAGGCGGCCACTGTTCTGCGCAGTTCGGTCAGCGCCTCCCGTACCTGTTCCCTCACCGTGTGTACCATGTGCGCTGCCCGCTCCGGGTCGCGGGAGATCAACCGCTCGGCGCCTTCCAGTTGCACCGCCGCCACTGTGAGACGGTGGCCCAAGGTGTCGTGCATCTCGTGGGCCAAACGGTTGCGCTCCTCCGCTACCGTCAATTCCTCCACCTGGGCCGCATACGCTTGAAGCTGCTGGTGGGCTACACGTAACTCTTCCAACAGCCGATTCGACCGCGCTCGTTCTTTCTGCGAACGGGCTAACACCTCGGCGAACACACCGAAGAAAAAATACCCGGCGCTGTAGGGTAACAACGAAAGCAAGCCATTCACCCACCCTAGATGGTAGACGAAGCTCATTACACTCAGCGACATGAACACGCCGATCCATGTCAGTCCCGCTCGTCGAGGGCGAGGCCACAACATCATCGCATAGACACAGAGCACGAAGTAGAGCAGCGCCGCAGCGGACCACGGCCCGTAATCTTCCAGCAATAACACCATCACCAGCCCGGCCTGTATCCCCATGTAGATGTGCCGACGCCAATCGGATTTCCTCTCTGTGGACAGCAAGGCCAATAACACACCAAACGCCAGCAGGACAAGCGCCACGATCCAGCCATGGACTCCTTGGAAAAGCACGTTCCAAAACAGCACCACGACACTTCCCCACGTCACGTAGGCCGTTACATACAACAGGGCATCTCCGCGCAACAGACGCTTTAGCCGGCTCATTCCATCACCTCACTCCAACGACCCGCTCTCAACTCAGACGATTCTCATTATACCATCGAAATGCACTGGCCCACAACCTGGAAAGAGGGACGTATCACGCCGGGGACAAGAAAGGGTGCCGATTGTCACTCAGCGCTGACGTGAATCTGCACCAGCGGGACGCGCTCCTCCATCTGGCGGCGGCCATCCAGATAGGCCGGCAATCGCCCTGTTTCCTCCGTGTACAACCCGACTTCCAGAGAATATGTTCCCACCGGCAAGTCTGCCGGCAATGCCAGGGAGGTGGGGTCAGCCACGATTTCTCCCGGCTTCCAGGTGTAAGGAGGACGTGTACCGTGGAACGCCCATCCATCGGATTGGGGTCCTAGCACGCCGTCCGTATTGTATAGATGGAGGAAAACTTTGGCCCCGCTCTCTGTTTTTGTTGCCGTTTGCCAGTAGAGGGTAATCGCCAATCGGTCGCCGGGGTGGTAGTGGGTGGAAGACAGGTCGAAACCGAGCAGGTACAATTGTGAGGAGCGGTCGGCGAAGAAGAGAGCGGACATCGGTTGAGCTATCTCTGGCGAGGAAAATGATTTCTCACCTTCCTTTTCCTTGTCTTGGAGGAACCAGAAATAGTAGGGCGCGTAATGCCGGAACTCCGGGTTGGCTGTCTCGACGTGCAGCGCGATGTGTGTGCACCGATCGGTGATGTGCCGGGCAGGAATTGTGAAGAGAGTTTCCAACCATTGACCGGGGACGGGCGGGTATCTCCACAGACCGACATCTTCCCCGTTCACAATTACGCGGGCACCGCCGGCCTGTTGGGCGTGGAGGCGGGCCACGATCCACAAGGGGCGTCCCGGTTGCGTAGCAACGTTGAACGCGATCCCACCGGTCAGCAGCCGTCCTCCGTCTAGAACTTCCTGGTTGGGCGGAACGCGATAGGGGAATTGATAGACTTCGGTGGGGAAACCCGGTTGGTGGGCCTCTTGCCACCAGGTCACGTGATGTGCAGCCTCGTCCTCCAAATCGGCCACGTCGAGGGCGTCGGTGAGGATCAGGCCGGCGGTGCGGGAGAGAATGTCGGATTGGTAGAACCGCTCACCGCTGTGAGCCAGGTGCCAATCGGCCCGCCAAACACCCTGAACCGGCCCGGCGCTGGCGACGGCGTAATTGGGCACTTCGACGCGGAAGAGTTGTTCGGCAAAGAGATCGGTGGCAGCCAGGTAGGGGATGGAGAAGACGTCTGGGTAGATGGCGAAGTAGTCCGGACGCATAGGGGACCCCTCCATCTTCTCATAGACGCTGCCTGCCCCGTGCCGCCAGGGGATGGTGGCCCCGGCGGTAGTCAGGCCGATCAGGTCATAGGTGGGACGTTGGCCGATATAGCGCAGGCTGCCTACGTCGTGGACGCCGACGCGCGTCCCCGGAGGGAGGTTTGTGCGCAGCCAGTCGGCGATGGGAAGCTGTTGATGAGCGACGGTCCATACTGCTCGCCGGTAACGCTCCAGGAACCAGGGCCAGGCGTAGAACGTCCCGCCCAGCAATGCCAAGGTCGCCACCCCCGCCAGCAGGGACAAGGCTGGTACTTGCCTCAAGCCTGGCCCTTGTCTTTCCACAAAGGTCCGCCTTTGCCACAGGAAAGCCAACCCCACCAGTGCGCAGACGATGAGCAGCGGCACGAACGGCACCTGATACCGTCCCACATGCCAGGTGGCGGTGATCAGCGTGGCCGTCGAGAGAGTACCGAGGAAGAACCACGCCAGTGTCAGGATCAGCGGGGGCCATCGCTTACGACGGGCCAGAGCGAACCACCCCAAAACAGCGGCCGGGAAAAGCCCCCAGGGCACGAATCCAGGGATGCTGGGCTGCCAGCCGATGAAGAGGCCGGGCAGGATTTTGCGGTAGCTGTGCAGAATCGAGCGGGCGATCTCCAGAGGGTAGGCCGGCACGTTGAGCAACCAGGATTTGGCCTGCAACCCGGCCGCCGAAGGACTGCCGGTCAGCCACACATTGAGAAGATTTGGCAGCAGCCCAACCCCCACCGCCGCCAGTAGGGGCAAGGCCTGCCCTTGTCCCCGTTCTTTCCTCATCCAGGTGGCAACGAACCACATTGAGCCACTCAGGATCAGACCTTCGGGCCGCGTCCATCCGGCCAGCCCGGCCCACAGAGCGCAGTGGGCCGGGTGCGAAGTGGGCGCGAGAAACGCATCCAAGGCCGCCAGGGTCAGGACTGTGAAGAGGCCGGTCTCCATACCATTGAAACAACTCCACTGCACCGAGCCGGACGCCAGGACGAGGAGGGCGGCGAGCCGTGGCCACCACGGGCCATAACGCTCCGGTGGGAGGAGCCGGGACGCCAACCGACCGGTCAGCCAGGCGCTCAGGGCCAGCCACAGGACGCCCAGGGCGATAGAGAAGGCGACCAGGCGTTCGCCTGTGAAGCCCAAACGGTACGCGCCGGCCAACAGGAACCCGAACAAGGGGCTGGTCATCCCGGTCGTGGGGGGATCGCTGTCGTTGTATCGGTAGGGAAGCCCACGCGCGATCTGCCGGGCGTATTGGTAGGTAATGTAGGCGTCGTCCAATGGGGCGACAGGGCGGCCCGGCAGGGTGGTAAACGCCGCCCGCAGGTATGGCAGGCCCGTGAGAGTCGCGCCGATGGTGATCAACAGAAACACGACTATTCCTCGAGTGGGGCTAAAACCTGTGGAAGGTTTCCTCGCACGTGACCGGTTGTAGACCAACATAGATGAACGTTGCTTTATTTCTCTCACCCGGAGGGATCCTTTGAACTTTAAGATGCCGACATAACAGATTTAACCATCGTTAACCGTCAGGGCGTTCTTGCTCCCAGCCCCGTCCCGGGGGCGTTCCATGCAGCAAATAGCCGCTCAAAATGAGGCACTCTCGCTTACACTGTCCTCGAGGACGAGTGTTCACTACCCAACATATTGATCGGTAACCCTCCCGCAGGTTTGAAATTCTGAACCTGCGGAAGGGTCAAAATGTCGGGTAGTGAGGACCAGTGTGCTATTTTTTGCCCTGTCTGGGCAGGTTACGTTACAGGTAATGTGATATGGGTGTGTTTCAACTGAGTTGGAGACCCTCCCGCAGGTTGAACTCAAAGGC
>CAZXVB010000080.1:0-9630 GCA_964643875.1 uncultured Anaerolineales bacterium
CTGAGGAGCTAAAGCTGGCTGTCCACCTGCGTGGATAGGCGCGTCCACGCAGGTGGACGCTTGGCTGCCAGCCCTCCAGAGGCGATTCACTACCCGACATATTGATCGGCAACCCTCCCGCAGGTTTGAAATTACGTCAGTTGACGTGTATAGCCCCACACCAGGGCACAAAATGCCCCCAAACCGCTTCTGAACCTGCGGGAGGGTCAAAATGTCGGGTAGTGAGACAGAAGTAGCCTGAATAGTTACCCATAACCTGTCATAATCCTAACCTACCCGCGTTCGTCCCGCTCGCGTTCATCCTGCCGGGAACGTCTCCGCTGCAACAACCGCCCGGCCAACGTCTCTCCCTCGAAGACCGCGGGGGGAGGCGGTGGTGGTTCCGTTTTCCGTGGAGATGGTGCCGGCGATGGAGGTGGGGCCGGATGGGCCTTTTCCTCCGGCAGCGACGGGGACGGTGGCGTGGACGGTTCTAGCGGCGCAACGTCCACGGCACCGGTCTCAATTGGCCTGGGTTGTCGTTCCTCGACCCGCGCCTTGGCCTGGAACAACCGTCCAACCGGAGAGGCGGCCGGGGTTTCTTCCATCGTGTCCATCGTGGCGGCGCGCCGACGGCGGGGTACGTGCGCTTGTACCCACGCCCACATCCGTGCCCAATCCCGTCGGGTCAATACTAACCGCCGCACGCCGACGTCGAACGGGAACAACAGCGTCGCCAGCCCCAACAGGTAGGGCCACAGATCGCGCCGGGTGCCGGTACCCCGCACCGTGTGGGCAAAGGCATCGGCGGGCGACTCCAGAACCGTGCCGCCGCCCATCTCGGCCAACGTGGACAGATAGCGCGGGTCCCCTTCCAACGCGGCGTACTCCGGCGGATAGGACATTACCCAACCGGTCGTCAGCCCCACGGACTCTTGTCCATCCAGCGACCCGGTCAGGCGCATCAGGTAAGCGCCCTGTTCTTGCGGTACGAATGTTCCCTCGTAGCGCCCCGGCGCTGTTTGGATGAGATCGAGGATGGATGTTTCTCCTCCTGGCGCGACCAGATGAACCTGCGTGGTCAGTCCATTGACAAACTCCCCGTTCGTATCGGCCACGTCCACCACCAGCCGCGCCTCCTTTCCCTCCAATGACACGTTGATCTCCACCGGCGTATCACTCTGTTCCACGATGGCCCACCGCACCACTTGTGCCCAGAAATGTGAGAATCCTTCCCATCGCACCCAGGCTTGTGCCCAACGACCGGTCGCGTCGGAGGTCCAGGCCACGGCACGGCCTAGTCCATACTGCCAGGTAGCCAACAAGGGATCGTCCTGATGGGTGGTGAGGATGATCTGGGCGGCTGACTTGGGGGTCGTCGCTACGTACCCCGCCAATTGTGGCACGGCCTCGATGCCGGCCAGAATAGGGCTGCTGGCAGTCTGGTGGGGGTAGAATGGCTCTTCGACGATGTACGACCGCATGGCTAGTTGGGTTTCCTCTGCGAAGATGACCGGTAATGTGGCCGCCTGGTCCGTAAAATGATAGCGCCCTTTCCCCAGCCTGGCAATTTCCTCCAAAAAATTCAGGTCCGGCCCGGCCCCAATGGCTACCGTGGACAAGGTGATATTCTGGGCCGCTATTTGCTCCGCGACCATCTCACGTACTCCCTCCTGGTGTTCAGAGTCGGACCCATCGGCCAGCAGGATGATGTGGCGAATCGTTTTGTCAGAGTCCGCCAGGTAGCGCAGGGCTTCCTCCAGGCTCTCGCGCACGTAGATGCCCCCGCCGCCGGCCTGTAAGCGAATGGCACGTTCAATGGCCTCATCCCGCTGAGAACCCGGCAGCGGCCCAATGACATCGGCCGGGCGGTCATCGAAGGCGATCACCGTGATCTCATCCTGGTCGCTGATCAACTCGGCCACCCGGGCAGCGGCCTCCCCCGCCAGGCGGATCTTCTGGATGCCGTTCTCGGCCACGGACATACTGCCCGACTTGTCAATCACCACCACAATCGCCATCGGGGGGAAGCGCTCCTGATCGTGCACCGTCATCTCGACCGGCAGCGTTTCCTCCAGCGGCGTCTGGTACCAGCCGCCGACGCCGTAGGCGTGCTGCCCCCCGACCGCTACCAGCCCCCCGCCCAGGTCTCGCACATAGGATTGCAAGGCGGACATTGCCCGTGGCGACATCACCTGCGCCGGTGTATCTACCAGGATCACGACAGCATACTCGGCCAACCCAGAAGGGTCATAGGGCATCGCCCCCGGCGTGCTCCGTACCACGGACAGCCCCCCAGCTTCCAGAGCGCGTTGCAGATACATCCCCACGTCCGCCTCCCCTTCTAATTCCGAGAAGGGGGCGACCAACAGTACCCTGGGAGCACCCGACACCATCGTAAACGTCGAGAGCGCATTGTTCTGGGGGTAGAGATCCAACACTGGATCGAGGTAGGCCCGGAACGTCAAGAAACCTGAACGCTCTGCCGTTGCCGCCAGGCTGAACGTGTTTTCTCCCGGATTGAGGTGTACCGTTTGCCGGGCGATTATCTGTTCCTCGGAAAGCACCGTGAGCAAAGCATCCATATCTACACTGGAGCGGGCCGTTACCTCAATGGAAAAAGTCTCTCCCTGGTGGACCCATTTGGGAGCCTCTACCTTCGTCAACCAGGCCTCGCCTGGCGTGTGTTCCGCGTCCGGCGACCAGGCGGCGCCGGTCAGGGGGACCACGTCCACGCGGATGGATTGCGTACCGGCCAAGCGCACGACGCGCTCGGCCTGGCCGACCGTAGGCTGGCCATCCGAAAGGATCACCATCCGCCGGGCGGCCCCGGACGGGAAAAGGGCCATTCCCAATCGAATGGCTCCTTCCAAATCGGTCTGGTACGTGCGCGGCACAGAGGCCACCGGGCCTAGCTCGCCGCCGGCCATCATCGGTCGCTCCACCAGGGCGTCGGCCCCGAAGAGGATCACCGCCGCCCGGTCGTCCGGCCCCATCGTTGCCAGCGCCTCTTCTACGAAGGAGAGCGCCCGCGTCTGCTCTGCCGCCGACACGCTATCGGAGACGTCCACCAGGAAGACCGTCGCCAGTATGTTGCTGCCATGCACCGACTGCATACCGGCCAGGCTGAGGATTATCAGCCCGACGATCAGACAGCGCAACACCAACGCTGTCCACCTCCGCCCTCGGTTATAACGGCCCGTCGGACGGCCCAGGTAGACGAAATACGGTAGGGCCAGTGTCAAGATCAAGATGAGTGGTTGTTCGAAGCGCATAGTGCATCAGGTGGTTTGAATGGTGAATGGCGGAACTTCAGTATGCATTTGCCCCATCTATGGGCACTGTAAACGCTGCTGTTCGCAAGATGATCGGTAGATAGAACTTCTTAGGAGGAGGACCGGCCTGGAGGCGCAGGTGGTAATCCGTGTGCTGGCCGGCGACATCGTCACGGTTGCGAACGAGAACAGGGTATTCGCCAGTCTCCGGGCATTGCCACACGATGACGGCACCGGCGCCCAAAGTGCCACTCAATTCCTCGCCCCACGCCAGCGGAGTCTGCCCATCGTTGTCGTACATGATCAAGATTGGATGGGCCTGTGTCTGCCACGATACAGCCATAGCGGTGACGGTGTAGACTTGCAATGTCTGTGCTTGAAACCGGACCCAGTCGGTCGCATCGTCGCAAAATTGGTGTGCCTGGGGCGAATCGGCAACAATGGGGGAAGCCAGAAGGACGCTATCGTCCTCCTCGTAGATATCGGGAGCACAGGGCGCGATGGAGGTGTCACCGAAATCGGCCCGCCGGCTTTGCCCTGGCGTGACAGTGACGACAACCCGATTCGGTGTAGTCGAGACGTATCCCGGTGGATCGGTCTCAATGATCGTGTGGGAGATCGTAGTCATTGTGGTGGAAAAAACATACCGCCCGTATTGGTCGCTGATGACGCTCTTGGTGAGACCCATCGTCAGCGCCACATAGCCGATTCCCACTTCGTCAGCGTCGAACACGCCATTGGCGTTATCGTCGGCGAAGACGTACCCGTGGATATCGGCGAAATTCTCCCCATTCGGCACATCCCCGAAATCAACCTGGTATCCTCGCCCCCAGAACGGCATCACGTGGGCCTGATCCGGCGTGGAGGAAAAGAAGCCGGGCGGGTTGGTTTCCGAGATGATCTGTACGCCGGATAGGGCGGTGGATATCGTATAACGGCCATACAAATCGGTGGTGACAACAGTAGTGGGCGATATTCCAAGGGTCACGTTCACCCCCTCTATGCCGCCCTCGTCACGGCCCTGTTGACCATCGCCGTTGCCGTCGGTGAACACGATGCCGTACAATGTTGCGAAGTGTACAGTGCTCGGCGCGTCTCCGAAATCCACCCGGCGATATTCGCCCGGCGCGAGATGCACCTGGACCCGATTGGCTGTGGTGGAAAAGAATGCCGGCAAGTCGGTAATCGAGGCCGGGGTGGAAGGTCGTGCCGAGGCCGCAAGATAGGATGAGTCCGTCTCAACGACCTGGTGAAAGCCGGGCACCGACGTCGTGAACAGGTAATGCCCGCTTAGGTCGGTGGTTGTGGTGAAGGCTTCATCCAATGTGATCAGCGTGCCGGGTATGCCGGTCTCGTTTCCGGCAGGAGGGGCGTCGTAGAGACCATCCCCGTCAAGGTCTTGGAACACCCAGCCCTGGATGTGCATCAGGGTGGAAGTCAAAATACGGGTACTGGCGGTGGCTTCCTCGTTACCTGGCAGCGGATCCGGCGTGCGTGCGGTGATGACCGCCCGATTGACCAGATCGCCATCCGGCAGAGCCTGTCCGTCCACGTCGCCCACGTCCACGGTGAAGCGGATGCTGCCGGAAGCACTCGTCGGCAACGTCGGGGTGAACCACACGACTTGTATGTTGTCGGCACTGATGACCGTCGGTGTGGCCCAGCCAGAGGTGAGCACATGTCCAAATGTTGTGCCGGAGGGAAGCGTGTCGGTGATAGCAACGTCATGGGCGTATGAGGGGCCTCGATTAGTGTAAACCAGCGTGTACGTGATGGTTCCGCCAGTCTCCACATTCTCCGTGGCTTGTTTGGTCAGGGCCAGGTCGGCTGCTGCTCTGACAGTCACCACAGCCGGATCGCTGATTTGAAGGCCGTACACACTGCTGATGTATGCCGTGTTGGTGATCGTTGTCCCATCTGCCATATCGAAGGGCAAGCGCACCGCATAACCGACCATGCGTGTGCCGCCCTCACCTCCACCAACGAGTGTGCCCACGTCCCAGCGGAGTGTAGGGAGCGTGGCCGTCGAAGCTCCCTGCCCCCAGATACTTCTAGCGACGTACGTCGTGTTGGTCGGCAACGCGTCGGAAAGGATAGCGACCACATCGGCACTGCCCCGATTGCCGTAGTGAATAGTGTAGGAGATCTGCCCACCTGTCCAGGCGGTGGTCGGGAGCGCGGATTTTTGCGCCCACAGCAACGCCGTCTTGACTTCCACATCGTTCGAGGGAATCCATTCGTGGAGGTAAGCGCCGGTCTGGGTGCTGGTAATGTGCGCAATGTTCTGGATCACACTGCCGTCGGGCAGCGTATCGTTGGCCTGGACCGTCAGACTGACGACGCGAGAGGTTGCCGGAGGGAGAAGTGGATCGAGCCATCGAATGTGGGTCGGGGGCGTGATCGGTTGCGTGGCGCTCCACGTAGCGCCGTGGTCCCAGGAATACAAAAAGACACCGGTCGCTGTGACGAAATGGGTATAAGCCGGGATGGCCTCTTGCAGGATCACATTGGTTTGGGTGACGGCTGGCGAGGCATTTCGGTAGCTCAGTGTGTAGGTAATGTATCCATTGGGAGCCACCACGGGCGGCGATGGCGTCTCGACAATGGTGTGGGCCGTCTTGGCGATCAGCAGGTCGGCGATGCGGGTGACCATCAAGTTAGAGGCCCGCGGAATATCCAAACGATGGTCCAATACAGCCCAGTTCTCGATCAACGTGCCGGCCGGCAGGCCCTCCGTAATGGTGACCCGGAACCGGATACGGCCATTGCCCTGCGGGGGAACGACGCCCGGTGTGATGATCAGAGTCGAAGAGATATACGCACCCTCATCGTCACCCGGCACGTCGCTCAAGGGGATCCATCCGCCGCCTGTATCAATGGCCAGGCTGCCGGTCACATACGTCACGGAGACCGGCAGGGTGTCCCGGATGACCACGTCCTCAGCCGAGGCCAGGCCGGCATTGACGTATGAGAGCGTGTACGTGATCGTTTCCCCCTGCCGGGCGACCGTGGGGCCGGATTTCTCCAGCACTACACGAGGGGCACGGATCAGGGTAGCAGCGATGTTACTGCTGGCTAACGGGCTGCCATCACCGGTCACCTGGGCTTGGTTTTCGATGATTGTGCCATCGGCCACAAAGTCGTTCACCGTGACGGAAAGGGTCACCACGCCCCCACTGTGGGGGGACAGGTCGCCAACTGTCCACAACACGGAGCCGCTGGCGCTGTCATAGACGCCGCCATCGGAGGCGCTTTGGAACGTCACGTACTGGATGGGGACTGTGTCCTGGATTGCCACGTTGGTAATGGTAGAGGAAGGATGCACATTGGTGTACGTCAGCGTATAGATCAATTGCTCGCCGATCCCGGCCTCTTGCTGATTGACCGTCTTGCTCAATAATAGTGGACTCACGTAAACCACGGCCTCATCTGTGGGATTGAATATCGCATCGGTATATTGGAGCCGGCCAATAGCTTCACCGTGATTGACTGCCATTACAATGGCGTCGGATATTTCAATCTGGTCGATCCGGAGATGATCGCCAGTACTAACCTGATCGTCACTCCGGAAACGAATCGCTGTTTTGGCGCTGAGGTAGGGACGTAGGTCCACTGCCTCCTGAAGGTACGACCCGGTTCCGCTTTCTACCGTCCAGGTCGTCACCGTTCGCCACTGAAGGCCGTCAAATACATCCAAAAAATAGGCCCCTGATCCCCCCAAGGTCAGGTAGCGCATCAGGTGAAGCTGAGGCCAGGTAAATCCGCTCAGGTCCACGGTGCGGGAGAGGGAACGGGTGGGGGCTGCGATGTCCAGATGAACATCACCGAGATAAGGGTTGGCAGCGGTGATGACAACTCCGCCAGCGGCCGGGCCGTCGTTCTCTCCGCTCTCTATCCAGGGGGCACTCCAGCCCCTCCCCCCGTCGTAGGTCTGGCTCTCGAAACCATCCTCGACTGTAGTGCCCACGCTGCCTGTCGTTGTGACTCGAGCCTGGTAGGTGAGGGTGAGCGCCTGGTAAGGAGCCAGCGACGCCGACAGGTTCCAGCCCAGCTCCTGACCCTCAATCATCGGCTCGAGAGTCGTAATGTGATGGTCGGGATAGGTCACAATGGTACTGGACGGAACGTACTGCCAGGAGATCGGCAATGTGTCGCTGATGTTCACGCCGACCACGGCGGCATCTTCAGTTTGGGCGACGAGTGTAAACGTCACCGTTCCGCCGGACGGAGGTAGAACCGTGGGTTCGGCTGTCTTTTCAAGCTGCAAAACAAGTTCCAACCATTGATGGTGAACCGGCAGGCCCCCAACACCCAAATCAAGATACGGGACACTGGGTTCGGCGGTCAGTGGGTCTGGCCCCCAGGCCGTGGCGAACTCACCAGACGCCCAGATATGCATACCGGTGTTGTCGTTGTCCGGGTCGAAGATGCGTCGCTGCTCCAACACATCCAGCGTAAAGCTCTCATCTACCACACCATCCAGCCCTACCGACGGGCGATAGAAATCCACGTAGAATGTGGTCTGATCGCGTAAGGGGGTGACCCAGACCGGGGAGCCATTTTCTGTCGGTGGTGTGTTGTACGAACCGGGCGCCCAGGGGATGTAGTAATCGCGGCTCAGATATTGGGCCGGCATACCGGCGAATCCCCAATCATAGTTGGCATAGGAAGAATTGGCGCACACGATGACCCCGAAGCGACCATCGGGAGAGGTAAAGCGAGTAGCCGAACCGGCCGGTAGCAGCCCGCCCCGTTTAGGCCCATAAGGGATCGTCGCGCTGATGTAGGTAGTTGGACTGATGGAGAATGTTGTTTGGGTAAAGCGGTCACGGGCGGTGATGGTGATCTCGAAATCGTTGGGGTTGGCCAGGTAGATCTCCGCCTCTTGGCCACTTGCGCCACTCGGTGCCGGTATGACATAATCCGCTCCCCACAGTTGGTCCGGCAGAATCGTCAAGAAGCGTCCCTGAAAGCTGCCATCCGCACCAGTGATCAGGCCGGCCTGGGTTGGCTTGCTGGCACGGACAGTCGTTCCGACGGTAATTTCGATGGCCGGCGCTGTCATCGAATTGATGTACCCCATACTGGAGTACGTTTCCCCCCGGTCCAACGTGAAATTGATCGCCTCGCCAGATGGTTGACGAATCGAAACTGTGGTATTGTCCTCGAAGGCGCTCAATTGGAGGTACACATTGCGAAAGTCGCCGTATGTACCGGTATCTCCGCCTCCAAAGGTGTACAGGTCACTGCCGATTGGAATCCGGTACGAAGTTGCCGTGGCATACGTCTGACGAGAAGGCACTTCCCACGCCCCGCCGACCCAGGAGTTATCGAGAGGCCACATCGCATGGGTCAGATTAACCGGCCCACCGCTGGTGATGATCCGGTCCCCGCCGTCGTATCGCAGGTCGGTCGGATTGCGATAAGGATTGACCGGCACATAGCCGTTCAAGGCATCGGGGCCGGTAACATTCTGGGTGCTGAGGAAATCAATCGCATCGCCGGCGTGTAAAATGTCGTCTCCGCTTCCCCCGTTTTCCACATTTCCGTCACCGTACACGACGGTGGTCGCCTGGGTGGGATTGAGGAGATCAGCTTCGTACCCAT
Source organism: uncultured Anaerolineales bacterium (assembly GCA_964643875.1). Taxonomy (GTDB): domain Bacteria; phylum Chloroflexota; class Anaerolineae; order B4-G1; family B4-G1; genus CAZXVB01. The sequence continues at coordinate 8,862 of CAZXVB010000080.1, forward strand.
CCTCCCAGTGATCGTAGTATATGACCTGGTAATCCGCAGTGGCAACCAAACTAACGGTGGAACAGATCTGCCCCGCTTCGATCTGATAATCACTACCATCATTGATCGCCAGAAAGGCCCGCCATACATGTTCTTCGTATCCCAGGACGTAGTACTCCTGGTACCCGGTCGGTTGTGCCCACACGGAGGACGACCGAGGGAAGAATGGCAATCCGATAAGGCTCAGAGACAAGAGAAACAACAAGAAAGGAAAGATACATACTCTAGGCAGCGGGGGTAGGGATGGGGGCCATGCTCCGAAAATAGCTGCTTGTCGGGCTGCTGTCGATACTATGGCAGGCCCGGCATACCGGTGAAGCGCCGGTGTTCCCTCGCTTGCCGTGGTTGATCTTCTTTTCCCGATTGTCCCACAGCAAGGCGGACAAGTGTGACCCATCCCGGAGACGCATCGCAGGTTTGGTTTTCGCCCTTTGTGATGGCGATGGTTCAACGGGCTGCAGCGACTCTTTCTTAACCTTAACCGTGCCAACAATTGTATCAATTCACCTTTCGCAATCTATCTCAGCACACGGCTTGTAAGGCTTCCCTCCTCCGACAGTTTGAGGAGGACAAGCCTCCCGCAGGATGAGGATACCTGATCCCTGGTAAACTGCCCCGTTTGCCGCAGTTTCTGTGTCGGCCAAGCTTGTATGAACCTGCGGGAGGCTGGCTTATCCCACGAATCCACGTTGACCCTCCAAAAATCGTGCCAATCGCTATGCATGTCTAT
>CAZXVB010000081.1:0-9629 GCA_964643875.1 uncultured Anaerolineales bacterium
CAGCCTGGAAAGGCTGCCTCGCCACCAAAATTCTCAAGTACTGATATTGAGTGTGCGTTGCACGTTTCCGACTGGCATGCTGTCGGGACAACAGCGGTCCAGGCCGGTAAAGCTGTTTCCACCCGCTACATATCCGTAACTGAATCGTAACCCAAAACAGAGAGCAAATCGGATATGATGAGCATACCTTTGCTATCCATACGATCGCTTGTATGGATTTGTGTGGTTTGTGTCGCTTGTGTGGATTGCTATAAAATGATAGAATGGATGTGGCCATGGATTCGTTGACGGTCCTGGTTGTGGATGAAAATCTGACCTTTTTGCGGATCGCCCGACGATTTCTGGAGGAGATCGAGGGAGTAGTTGTCATTGGAACGATCCAAGGCAGTGATGATTTGCTAGAACGGGTCCAAATGATGCGACCCGACGTTGTATTGTTGGATATCACTACCTCTGATCTGCCGGGTGGGATAGGGTTTATCTCTCGCTTACGGGGCGTTTTGCCCACTGTAAAGATCATTGCTTTGACACTGATCAATACCGACGGATACCGTCAAGCCGCTTTAGAGGCTGGAGCGGATATGTTCCTTCCAAAGGCGGACATGGGGATAGGGCTGTTGTCGGCTATTCAACGTATACGGCAAATACAACGTGAGGCATCTCAACAACCATCTCCACACTCTTCTACAGGATCACAATCTGTGGGAGGATAGCTGAGCAGGGACGTTTGTACAAAGGTTCCAACCTCAGGAGAAGCGTATGGATCATCAACAAACACAAATCCAGTCTCAGATCCAAGCGCCACATGCCAAACGCGATGTGGTGATCTTTACATTGGGATCACAACAATATGCCCTTCCTGTCGAATCTATCGTTCGGGTCATCGAAATAGTTACCATTACACCCTTGCCGCAGATTGATGGGCCAATTGAGGGCGTGATCAATGTGCGTGGCGAGGCTGTTCCCATTATTAACCTGCGGACCCTTTTTCGTTTACCTCGGGTTCCATTTCACCTGCGTACCCCGATCATCCTGACCCGTATGCCCTCTCATACGGTGGGGTTGATAGTAGATGAGGTGGTAGATGTGACCGAGTTGCCTGCACACCAGATTTTTCCCCTGGAGAAAATTTTGCCGTCGGGGTTGGTGGAGGCGCCGGTACTATACGGCTTGGCCCACATTCAGGTTGCCGGTCGAACGGAGACCGTTTTGCTACTGGATTTGGAACATATGCTTTCCCCGGAACAAATTCAGGCTTTGACGGCTGCTTTGATGGAATTGAAGAAGATGGAAGGGATGGAGCTTCAGCTTGATCATTCTGATCATTCTGATCATTGGGATGCACAGGAAGAGGCCTCGAGGCAAACGGATCAGGATCAAGAAGCAGTAGCCAAGGACCGGGAAAGTGAACTATTCGACGAATCTTCAGAAATGACAGCATCTGATCATACCGCTGGTTAAGGTGACCGAGAGAGTGGGACTGGTGACGATATAAGGAATGACAGAGGACACTGCTCGCCGTGCACAATCTGCAACGTTCGGCTATGGTGACTATCTACGCTTTAGCCGGCTGATACAAGAACGGTACGGGTTGCACTTTCCCGAAAACCGGCGCGCCGACTTGGAACGAGGGGTTCGGCAGGCCTTTGCTGCCTCTACCTGTACGGATATGAACGAGTATTACCGGCTGTTGTTGAATTCGGACAACAGTGCGGTCCATTTAGTGCGTTTGGCCAATGCTTTGACGATCAGCGAGACACATTTCTTCCGGGATGCGGGGCAGATAGATGCACTGTATTATCACGTGTTGCCGCAGATCATCAAGCGACGGCGGGAGTTGCGCACATTGCGCATTTGGAGCGCCGGTTGTGCCAGCGGGGAGGAGCCGTATTCCATCGCCATGTTGTTGCGTGAACTGTTGCCCGACGTGGATGAGTGGACGATCACGATTTTGGGCACCGATGTGAATACGGAGGCCCTGAACCGGGCCAGAAAGGCCATCTATAGCGAATGGGCGTTTCGAGAAGAGCGGGCCAAGGAATGGCGCAAACGCTATTTCCGCCGCCAGGGCAATCGCTACGAGTTGATCGAGGACGTCAAGCGTATGGTGACGTTCGACCAGCTCAATCTGGTGGAAGATGTCTATCCTTCCTACGAATCCAATACGACGTTGATGGACGTCATCCTATGCCGAAATGTGATGATCTACTTCACAGAACCGATCTCCCGTCAGATCGTAGAACATTTCTATGATTGTCTTACCCAGGGAGGGTGGTTAGTGGTTGGCCACGCGGAGCATTCGCTCTCGATCTACCGCCAGTTTCGGACGCACAATTTCACCAATGCAATCTTGTATCAACGTGATGATACAGGCATCGAAAAGCGTCCATCGCTCTCTGCCTGGCCTCCGGCGTTTCCATCATTTTTCCCGGATACAGCGCCAAAGCAGCCGGCGGATATGCCGTCCTCAATACCTGTTGCCCCAACCGCGCCGCAAGCTGTGACTGCGCCCACTTCTCTCCCGCCTCAGAGTGTAGTCGAAGCTTCTACCCAGCCGGAGATAGAAGGTGATCACGTATACATAGATGCCCTGGGCCGATTGGGACACGTAGATCCGATAGAGCGTGCCCAGGAGCTGCTGTGCTATGGCCGCTCGGAGGAAGCTAAAACATTATTGGTCAAGCTAGTCAATGCCGGTTCGAAGGATGCCCAGGTGTATGCCTTGTTAGGTCAGGCACACGCGAACCTGGGAGAGTGGGATCAGGCTGCCCGTTGGTGTCGGCAGGCCATTCGGCTGGATAAGTTGAACTTGGACGCCTACTACATCCTGGCCCTGGTGTTACAACATCAAGAAGCATTGGATGAAGCCATAGATATGATGAAAAGGGTAGTCTATATAGACCGGCACAACGTGTTGGGGCATTTTGGGTTGGCCGATCTATACCGCAGCCGGGGGCAGTTTGCCCAGGCATTGAAATCGCTGGATAATGCCCGTCGTCTGTTGGATGGCTGCCCTGACGAAGAGGTCATCGCTGGGTCCGGCGGTATTACCGTAGGTAGCTTGCGAGAAGCCATTATCCACCAACAACAAAAGTGGAGCGCAGAAGTCGTGGAACGTTAGAGTACGCCAATTTGTGGAAGGATGACCGATGAACAAGATAGAGGAACTGGAACAACAACTCCAAATTGTTCAGATGGAATCTCAGATGCAAGCCCGAGCACTGTATCAGTTCTGCCGGGATCTGAGCACCGCTCAAAGTGATGATGATCTGATCCAGGTATTGGCATGGCCTACGATAGAAACTGAGGCGGCCACCGTCAACCTCATATACGTTGACAGCGATGACGCCGGAGGGCTGGAACGGATCCGAGTCATCGCTAACTGGCACCGGGAAGACGAGGATATTTTCCCGCTGGGAAGTCGCTACCAACTTTCGGAAATTCCGTTGTCCCAACTTCTTCTGGCCGATCCAGATACGCCTCTGTTAATATCCGACGTGGAGAAGGATGATCGCCTGAACGATGAGAGCCGCGCGTGGTTGGTGCAGAAGAATGTATATGCATTGGCCTCGATCCCCCTGACTCTGCCGGGGCATTGGATAGGTATTGTCCTGCTGACCTGGTGCCAGCCGCATAACTTCAGCGAGCAGGAGGAAATCGTCTATAACGGCCTCGTGGGAGTTGTTACGCCGGTGGTCAATGGTCGCCGGTTGGTAGCGGAAGCACAAAAGCGGATGGCGGAACTTCAGGCTTTGAATGAGTTGGGTCGAGCGTTGCGCGGACGGCTCGACGTACCAGCGATACTGGAGGAAACGTACTATCAAGCCTCTCGCCTGATGCAGGCCACTGATTTCTACATTGCATTGTACGAACCGGTTACCAATGAGATCGTTCTGTTGATTGACGTGATCGAAGGACATGTAACCAAACCATACGCCCGCTGGAAGGCCCGGCGGGGGTTTGCTGAGTATGTCATTCAACATCGTGAGCCGGTGATCGCTCAGGATACCTACGCCCGGTGGGCGGATAGCCGAGACGTCAATGTCCACAAACGCACTGAGTTGAATGAATTGGGGGTACGTATTCCCCGCTCTGTAATGGGGGTACCTTTGATTGCTGGAGAGGAAGTGTTAGGGATGATCGCTGTGCGTGACTATGAGAACCCTAAGGCGTATACCCAGCATGACCTGGATTTGTTAACGGTCATCGCCAACCAGGTTGCGATTGCCTTACAAAATGCCCGTATGTTCGATAATTTGGAGCAGATGGTGAAAGAACGCACGGCCGAGTTGGAACGCGAAATCGCTGAGCGGGAGCGCGTGGAGGCAGAACGAGCGCGATTGCAGGAGGAGATCATCAAAGCACAACGGTTGGCGATCCAGGAGCTTTCGACGCCGGTCATTCCGATTATGGATCGCATCATCGTTATGCCGTTGATCGGCAGCATAGATACGTTACGGGCACGGGATATCACCCGCAATTTGCTGGCCGGCATTACCCGTCACCGGGCCAAGGTGGTGATCCTGGACATCACCGGCGTGCCCATCGTGGATAGCGGTGTGGCGGACCATTTGAACAAAACGATCCAGGCCGCGCGGCTCAAAGGGGCACGGACCATTGTCACAGGGATCTCAGATGCGGTCGCCGAGACCATTGTAGACCTGGGTATAGACTGGAGCAACGTGGAAACACTGAGCGATCTCCAAACAGGGCTGTTATCTGCCTTGAGCAGCATGGGCTTTAAATTAGGACGTATGGCATGATCGGTGAAGAAGTAAAAATGCTTGAGCCATTGGACGAATCGTTGGAAATGGCGGGAATCACGAATGTCTCTGCGATCCAGAAACTGGAAAATATGTTGCTGGTCGCCGTTCCCCGTGATCTGACTGACCAGGATGTGCTCAGCTTGCGCCGTTTGGTGCTGGAAAACGTACGTCAGTATCACTCCCAATGGGTGTTACTCGATTTTTCCCGGGTGGACATTTGCGATAGCTTTTTTGGACGCTTCATTCAGAGTACGGCGAAGATGGTTGCTCTGATGGGAGCGGAGGTGATCGTCGCCGGGTTGCAAGACGCTGTGGTAGAAACGATGGTCGAGTTGGGGATGACGTTGCCAAGCGTCCATTCAGTGCTCGACCTGGATGATGCCCTGGCGTTGAGTCGAGAGTATTCGACGACTCCTCCGTTGGAGTCGGATGAACCAGCCTCCAATGATCTGTTACTTGATAGTAACTGCTCAGGCTACTTCTGTTAGCGATTGAAATCGCCTCTGGAGGGCTGGCAGCCAAGCGTCCACCTGCGTGGGCGCGTCTGTCCACGCAGGTGGACAGCCAGCTTTAGCTCCTCAGGCGCGGTTTCAACCGTCAGCCTGAGTAGTAACACTTGAATAGGAGTTGGTGGCTAGTCAGGGAGGTAATCACGTGGCCGAGACGCCGATCTTGGCACAACAATTCCGCATCTACAACGTGATTGATGTTGTGCGTGCGCGGCGGAATGGATTGAATATTGCCCTGAAAATGGGGTTTCATCCGGCTGAGGCCAATAAAGTGGCTGTTGTCATCTCGGAGCTGGGGCGAAACATCGAACAGTACGCCAGAACGGGCATGATCACGGTAACGGCTTATCCGGATCGCATTCAGATCGTAGCAGAAGACCATGGCCCTGGCATTCCTGATGTGGAGCGGGTGCTAGCCGGAGGGTATACTACCTCCCAAGGAATGGGACTGGGGATTTCCGGTTCCCGTCGGTTGATGGATGACTTCGAGATTGATTCGAAGGTAGGGGAGGGCACGAAAATTACGGCAGTAAAGCGAAAGCAGCCATATTGAAAAAGTTTTACTTTTGGGGGAAATGTATAGATTGAAAACCAATCGCTTTGCTTCTCAACCTACACCGACTGCCTACGAAGTCCAAGAGACAATTCATATTCCGATTCGAAACCGAGATGATATCGTTATCGCCTGTCAAAAAGGACGGGTATTTGCTTCCCAATTGGGATTTTCCGGTGACGAACAGGCCATCGTCGTGATCGCGGTTTCCGAAGTGGCCAACAACATCGTTCACTACGCTGGGGAAGGAGAAATCCTGCTTTTGGCAGTGGAACAAGATGCGCGGTCGGGAGTCTCTATCGTTGCTCACGACAACGGGCCGGGCATCCCTGATATCGATCGGGCTTTGCAGGACGGATATTCCACCGGTGGAGGGTTGGGGATGGGACTTTCTGGGATCAAACGATTGACAGATGAGTTCGAGATCGTGTCTCAAGTGGGGCAGGGTACGACCATCAAGATAACAAAATGGAGGATACGGTGACGCTATCGAGAACGGCTCGCACCGATTTGCTTACGATGATCAAATGGGGTGTGGCGCATCAGTCATTCGACGAGAGCGGAAAATCCGGCGACCAGTATCTGCTGATGCCAATCTCGAACGGTGTGTTGGTAGCCGTAGCCGATGCCCTGGGACATGGCCCCAAGGCATCGCTGGCCGGTGAGGCCGCGATAGCGGCACTAGAGGCGCATGCCAACGAGTCGCTGGTACGGCTTTTTGAACACTGCCACAATGCATTGAGACGCACACGAGGCGTTGTGATGAGTGCGGCTATCCTGGAATCTTCATCTGAAGCAGCGAATGGATGCGCCAGAGTCATATGGCTGGGCGTGGGAAATGTTGCCGGGTTGGTCCTCTCGCGCTCGGCAGGAAAACCGCTTGTGCGGGAGCACCTATTGTCACGTGGAGGGATCGTGGGATACAATTTGCCCACATTGCGCCCCGTCACGTTTCCCTTATACCCCAATGATACATTGATCTTCGCAACGGACGGTTTGCGCAGCAACTTTGGTGATAGCCTCACAGATGATATTTCTCCTCAACAATTAGCCGACCGGCTTCTGGCCAATCACTACCGAGGTACAGACGATGCGTTGGTGTTGGTCCTCCGTTATTTGGGGCCGTCAAGCGGGTCTAGCAGCTAATCGGGCAATACGAAGAGGCGTGATGAACACAACGGAATTAGAACATAACGGGAACTACAAAGACGAGGACGTGTTTCAGATCTCTCAAGAGGAGATGGAGCGGGTTTTGGCTCAACGGGCAGCTGAGTTGGCTGCCTTGCCCATCAAGGAGGAGGATGGAGAACAGGTCCGCCTGTTACTGATGCGCCTGGGGTACGAAATCTATGGGATCGAGGCCCAATATGTCCTCAGCGTTAGACCGGCCGAGTCCATCACGTGGGTACCTCGGGTGCCCGAATGGGTCGCTGGCGTCGTCAATCTGCGGGGGCGCATCTTTTCCGTGTTGGACTTGCGACGTTTCTTCGGACTGCCCACCATAGAGATGGAGGCTAAAGACGACCGCCAGCCTCATCCCGATGTAGATCAGGCTGGCCCGATATTAGTCGTCGTGGAGACGGCAAATATGGAGGTTGCCTTGCTGGTGGACGAGGTATTAGCGGTTGAGGCTCTCCTTATAAAGCGTATCCAGAGTGCTGTCAGTACTGTTCAGGTGCTGCGACCGGAATATGTCTGGGGAGTCATTCCCCAATGGGTGAGCAAGATCAATCCTACCGGAGAGGCACATATGGTGATTGTGCTAGACTTGCCGGTTCTGTTGGCCGACGAGCGGTTGATTGTGTACGAAGAGGTAGTATAAAAGGCCAAAGGGAGATCAGGAGGAAGACCAAAAAATGGCTCCATCCTCAACAGAACAAAAGCAAAACACCGCGAAAATTCAGCGTCGTATCCGAACATTGCAGCAGGTTGTGGAACGCCGGCCACTCACTATGAGATGGGTGCTGACGATGATCACCGCTGCCGTGATGATCATAGCCGTGCAATTGTTTTTGTATTTCACCACAAAGATCGAGGGAACGCTCGTCGTTGCGGGGAGCGTCGGGGTGGCCTTGGTGTTGATCATCATTGCGTATGGATTCGTCCGTCGGCGTCAAAACGCCATCGCCGGCTACCTGATGTTGACGGCCATCCTGGTGGCATACATTGGCGCCGAACTGGCCCTGAAACAACTGACAGCCTATTTTGCCTTTGGTGGAATCACACTGATATGGTTACTGGGAAAGGCGTTCCTGCCCCGCCGGAGATCCGTCTGGTTGGTGGCTATCATACTTTATTGCATTGCTTTGGCTGTAGTGAACGTATGGGAACCGTTGCCCCGACACGACGCTTTTCAACTCAGTTCCCTGGGGGTGCAGATCGCGGTAGTAACTCTGTTGTTGGGGGTGCTGTTCATTTGGCAATGCATACGCATCTACCAGGGTTTGGACAGTTTGCGCTCCCGTATACCGGTGAGTTTTATGTTGGTCGGTGTATTGCCAGTGGTCGCCGCCGGCATAGCCCCACTGACGTTTGGATCTCGGTACGGTCAACAAGAGGCCGTTCAACAATTGGAGATCATAGCGCAGTATAAAGAGTCAGAGATCCAGATGTGGGTCTATGAGGTGCAGAGAGGTCTCGAATCGGTCCTGCGGAGTGACCAGGCGCGGGAGCGGGCCAGTAATTTGCTGGAAACCGCCGAACTGGAAAGCTCACAAGAAGTCTGGATGTGGGGCCACCTACAACGGATGGTCGAGGCGATCCCCTTGTTCGAGGAACTTTCACTGGTCAACCTACAGGGGGAAGTTATTCTCTCCTCCAATACGACTCGTGAAGGGGAAATATACACCGACGAGGATTATTTCCAAGAGGGCCAAAAAGGATTCTGTATCCAATTGTTGGCTCGTTCCTCGGCACTGGCCCAGCCTACGATGATGGCAGCATATCCGTTAGAGAACGAAAGAGGCGAAGTCGTTGGGGTGCTGGTGGGCCGGGTCAGTTTGTCGCGCTTGCAAGAGATTTTTGGAGAAGAGTCCTGGTTAGGTGAAACCGATGAGACGTATCTCTTGGATCGAAACTCCCTCCCTCTCACACCGCTCCGTTTCGGGGCCCAGGCCACATTCACTCCGGTTGCAGAACTGAGACAGGCCATCGAGAGTCAATCCGATGGATTCGGGTGGCGGCGGGATTACCGGGGTGTCACTGTTCTCGAAATTCATCGTTGGATTCCCGAAATCGAGGGGATGTTAGTAGTCAAGCAAGACCGGACAGAGATATTGGGACTTATACAGAATATGTTGTGGATTTTGGTCAGTGTCGCTATCGGGGCCGTTATCCTGGGAGGAGGTATCTCCTGGCTGGTCTCGAAAAGCATCATCGGCCCTCTGGATAATCTGGTGGAGACGGCCAGACAGGTCACGGCCGGCAATCTGGAAAAGATGGCAGACGTTACGCAGAACGATGAGTTGGGTACATTGGCACAGGCGTTCAATGAGATGACGGCGCGTCTGCGGGAGATGTTGACGACCGAACAGAATCAACGTCAACATTTGGAGCGCACGATCGATCGGTACGTCCGATATATGGCCAAGGTGGCCGGTGGGGATTTGTCGGCTTCATTGGATCTGAACGGCAATGGTGTCTCAATGGAGAGGGATGACCCTTTGTTGGTGTTGGGTTGGCAGTTGAACGAGACCACGGAGAACCTGCGTGCGATGATCCAGCGGATGCGCGAGGCAGCAGCGGATTTGAGCGCAGCGGCGACGGAAATTCTGGCGGCCACGACGCAACAGGCCTCCGGGG
>CAZXVB010000082.1:0-8035 GCA_964643875.1 uncultured Anaerolineales bacterium
AGTAGTCACCAGGGTACTTATTTTTGTAGGAGAAAACTATGACCGAACAAAGCGCGGAATTGGTGTTTTGGATCGTTCATCTCCCATTGATGATACTCTTTCTAGTGGGTATGTGGTTTACATTTGCACGTTGGATGAACGGCCAAGTCCCCGGTCAGCAGGAAGAACGTTGGAGTCAGAAACTGGCCACCATTGTGCGCATCCTGCTGAGAACAATTTTCAGTGCCCGATTGGTGTCGTTGATTAAAAACTTTATCGTGGAAGCCTGGTTCAACCGGCGGCTATATCGCAACTCGTTTTGGCGCTGGTTGAACCATTTCCTGTTATTGAGTGGTCTGATGTTGCTTTTCACTCTTTCCGGTCTGTCGGCTTTGTCCGACAAGGTGCTCATCCATTTCTTCCACCTGGAATATGTGCCCTGGATCGGAATGTGGGTCAATCCGGACCACCCGGTAACGGCCATTTTGAACGAAACCGGCGCCACGTTGATGACGATCGGCATGATTTTCTTCATCATCCGGCGGTACATCACACATCCAGAGCAACTCCGCACCGGCCCGATGGATACGTGGATGGTCGTCGGGATCACCTTGATCTTGCTGAGTGGCTGGACCGCCGAAATCGTCCGGCTGAACTCCAGCGAAGTCCACCAGGCAACGGCACATCTTTCCTTCGTGGGCTATCCGCTATCCCGCCTGGTGCAGGGGTTGCCCCTGCCATGGGACGACCTCACTCATTGGATGTATGTGATCCACGGCATACTGACATCTGCGGTGATCGTCACGATCCCCTTTTCCAAATTTATGCATGCCATAGCCGGTGCCATTGTGTTGATCGTTCGTGGAATGGAAGAGGAGGTGGCCCATGGCTGAGAAATCCCGCTTGTCTCCCCGGCGATTCACCTTCATGCAGTTGATGGAACTGGATGCCTGCACTCGTTGTGGGGAGTGCATCACCTGGTGCCCGACGTACAACGAAAAAACCGATTTGGACGCCATCACTCCCCTACAGAAGATCGAAACGACCCGCCGCGCCCTGGACCGACACTACAGCCTGCTGGGCAAACTCTTCGGTCGCCGCACCCTCACCAACGAGAGCGAGCAGGAGATGTTGCAGGTGCACTCTGAGGGCACGTATGACTGTACCCTGTGTGGACGTTGCGCTGTCGTCTGTCCGGTGCATATAGACACCCGCGCACTGTGGATCAGTATGCGGGAGACGCTGGTGGACCAGGGCATATATCCGCAAGCGATGGACCATATGCGGGAGATGGTCACCACGCATTACAACATCTCCGGTGACGCCAACGATGACCGGCTGATCTGGAGCCAAAACCTGCCGGAAATACCAGCCGGTGTGGGAAAGAAAACCAAGGCCGAGATGGTCTACTTCGTGGGATGTGTGGCCTCCTTCTACCCACAGTCGTATAAAATCCCGCAGAGCATGGTCACAATTATGGAACAAGCCGACCTGGACTATCTGACGTTGGGCGGCGAGGAATGGTGCTGCGGCTTCCCCCTCATCATTGCCGGGATGGAAGACGAAGCGGTGGAGATCATACGCCACAACGTGGAGGCGGTGCGCAAGACCGAAGCTAAACGATTGATGACCTCCTGCCCTTCCTGTTATCACGTATGGAAACATGAGTATCCTCACATCATTGGAGAACCACTCGGTTTCGAGGTACTCCACTCGACAGAATTGTTGGCAGAGATCATAGCGGCTGGCAAACTTGCGTTCCGGTCTCTGAACGAGACCGTCACCTACCACGATCCATGCGACCTGGGACGCACCAGCGGTATCTATGCCGCGCCGCGCCAGGTTATCCAGGCAATCCCCGGCGTGAATTTCGTGGAAATGAAGGACCACCACGAATATTCGCTGTGCTGTGGAGGTGGCGGAGACGTGGAAATGTCCGACAAAGAACTATCCGCCGCCGTAGCCAAACGGCGGATCCAACAGGCCGCCGAGACCGAGGCTAAATACCTGGTTTCCGCCTGTCAACAATGCGTCCGCACCCTGGCGGGCGCTGCTCGACGGGAAAAAATTCGCATCAGAACCGTGGATATCGTAGAATTGGTGGCACGTACATTGGCGACGTAGACCAGTCCAAGGGAGGACTATGATCATCGGCGGCTACCAGGTATACTGCCGCTGATGACGCGAGAATAATCACAACGCGGAGCACCGACTATGAAACTTTATCGTTTGGGAAGTGTTTCATGGCAGAATTCCCAGCTACTCTACCATGCATTACCCCGTGTAGGGCGAGAGGGGATAATCTTGCTCTCTCCCGCTTCGCCGTATGTCTGTATAGGATACCATCAGGATGCAAAGCAAGAAGTAGACGTGGATTTTTGCCGTCAGCAGGGCATTCCCATCTTTCGCCGGGAAGTTGGCGGCGGGGCCGTGTACCTGGACGGCGAGCAACTTTTCTGGCAATTGGTGCTCCGCAAGGACAACCCCCTCGTTCCGGCCGGCAAAGAGGCATTTTATCGTAAGTTCTTGCAGCCGCCCATCGAAGTATACCGAGCATTGGGCATCCCGGCCGAATACAAGCCGATCAACGACATCGTGGCGCACAACCGGAAGATCTCCGGGACCGGTGTGGGTGAAATTGAGGATTACATCGTCTTCGTCGGCAACTTGATTGTGGATTTCGATTACCAGATGATGGCCCAAGTCCTCAAAGCGCCCGACGAGAAGTTCCGAGACAAAGTGTACAAGACGATCCACGAAAACCTTTCCACCATCAAACGGGAGATCCCTCCGGAGGACATTCCCCCCACCGATGCCCTATGGACGTTGATGGCCGACAAGTTCGCGGAAGTATTAGGCCCGCTGGAGGAAGAGACCCAGGTGGATGCGGCCTGGCAGGCTCAGGCAGACGCATTGGCCTTGCAATTTCTGAGAGACGACTGGTTGTTCCGAAGCCGCCCAACACGGGAGGAGAAAGGCCAGGCGGGCCGGCGTGTGACCATCCGCGCCGGTGTGGAGGTGCACCACAAAGTACACAAGGCCCCCGGCGGTCTGATTCGCGCCATCGTCCAGGTAGAAGAGGGCGTCATCCGTCACGTGGAGCTATCCGGCGACTTCTTCTTCTTCCCGGCGAGGCGCTTCCCCTACCTGGAAACCGCGTTGATCGGCGTGCCGGCCGAGACGGAGGCCGTGACCGAGGCCATTGCCCGTTTCTATGCCGAGCAACACGTCGAGTCGCCCGGCGTCACACCGGCCGATTTTGCCCAGGCCATCGTCTAACCTAACCGTTTAACCGTATGGAAACCTGGCGACTGTTGGACACCGGCCCCCGTCCGGCGGCGGAGAACATGGCCCTGGACGAGGTCATCCTGACGGCACGCAGCCGGGGAGAAATCCCCAACACACTGCGTTTCCTCCAATTTTCCCCGCCCTGCACCCTGGTCGGCTACCATCAGGCGGTAGAACAGGAAATCCGCATCACCTACTGCCGAGAGCAAGGGTACCACATCAACCGGCGTCTGACAGGCGGCGGCGGCCTCTTCTGGGGCGAACGAGAACTGGGTTGGGAGATCTACGCTTCCCAAGATGACCCACGCTTTGCCGTCGCTGTAGAACAACTGTACGAACGACTCTGTCGGGGGGGCATCCGGGGGCTGGAGAAACTGGGAGTGCAGGCAGCCTACCGTCCCAAGAACGACATCGAGGTCGAGGGGCGCAAGATCTCCGGCACCGGCGGCACCAGCATGGACGGCGCTTTCCTCTTCCAAGGCACACTCCTGGTGGATTTCGATGTAGATGCCATGCTCCGCGCCCTCCGCATCCCCACCGAGAAATTGAAGGACAAGGAGATCGCCTCGGTCAAGGAGCGGGTCACTTGCCTGGCCTGGGAGTTGGGATCCGCGCCACCGCTGGAGCACATCAAAGCGGCCCTGGCGGAGGGGTTCGCCGAGGTGCTGGGCGTGCGTTTCGAGCCGTCCGACCTGACACCGTTCGAGGAGGAATTGCTGACCCGGCGGCTGCCCTACTTCCAATCGGACGAGTGGGTCTACGGCATACGTCGCCCACTGGAACAACGGCGCGTCCTCCGCGCTCTCTACAAGAGCAGCGGCGGATTGATACGGGTCTCTCTGCTGGTGAACGAGCGGGCCAACCACATCCGAGAGGCATTCATCACCGGAGACTTCTTCGCCTATCCGCGCCGCGCCATCCTCGACCTGGAAGCGCGTCTCAAGGGCGCACCTGCCGATGTGGAAGCTATACGCCACATCGTCGAGGAGTTCTTCGCCGCCGGGGAAGTCGAAATCCCCGGCGTCACCCCCGCCGACATCATGCGCACGATACAGGAGGCGTTGGAGAAGATCACTTACACCCGGTACGATATCCATCCCGACGAGATGAACCACGTCTTCTCCGTCGTCAAATCAGTTCCCGATCTGATCGAACGCGGCTTTACCGACACCGAGTCCCCCGCCCCGGCGCTGCTCCTACCTTACTGTGCCAAATTGCCCACATGCGCCCTCCGATACGAAGAAGGATGCCTGCAATGTGAGGGATGTGGCATTGGGGACGCCTTCTCGCTGGCCGCACGGTACGGCCTGACGCCGATCTCGATCCAGAACTACGAACATCTGGAGGAGACGCTGGAACGCCTGAAAGCGGCCGGCCACCGCATCTTTGTCGGCAGTTGTTGCGAGCCGTTCTACGCCAAACATCGGGACGATTTCGAGCGCATCGGCTTGCCCGGCATCCTGGTGGACGTGGATAGTTCCACCTGCTACGACCTGGGGAAAGAGAAGGATGCGTATGCGGGCCGCTTCGAGAACCAGACTTATCTAAAGATGGACCTGCTGGAACGGATCGTGAGGCACATCAGCAATGGCCGGCGCGGACAAGACGCACGTTGACCTGCTGGTGGTAGGCGCTGGGCCGGCCGGCAGTACGGCGGCCCGGGTCGCCGCGCAGGCCGGCGCACGGGTGCTGATGGTCGAAAAGCGCCCGGTCGTCGGACAGCCCATCCAGTGCGCTGAGTATGTCCCGGCGCAGATCGTGCAGTACGTGGACTTGCCGACGGACTGCATCGCTCAGCGCATACGCACGTTGCGCACGCATTTGCCGGATGGTGAAGTCGTCGAGACGCCCGCCGCTGGCTACGTCCTCGACCGAGGACGGTTCGACAAACATCTGGCCGCCACGGCGATCCAGGCCGGGGCCACACTATGGCTTGCCGCCCATGCTGTGGCCCGCACAGCACATGGGGTAGCAATCCGCCGGGATGGGCGGTTACACGAGGTCACTTGTGACCTCGTCATCGGAGCGGACGGCCCCCGTTCTACAGTGGGGAAGTGGATCGGACAGGTCAATACGGAGATGCTGGCAGCGTTGCAGGTAGAGGTTGTGCTACCTGCTCAGTGGGAAGGGGAACGGGAGCAGACGGTCGTATATTTTGATCCCCTCTACCGAGGAGGGTATGGCTGGCTATTCCCCAAGGGGGAGACGGCTAACGTTGGCGTCGGCGTCAACCGGAGGATGGGCGGCGACCCGCAACGGGCATTGAGGTACCTGCTGGCCTGCCTGGAGATTTCCCCGGACACGGCAGTGGGACGCACCGCCGGGCCGGTGCCCGCCGGTGGCACAGTCGCCCGTCTGTGGCAGGAACCAATCCTGCTGGTAGGAGATGCAGCCGGGCACACCCATCCGGTGACCGGGGCCGGCATCCTGGCGGCCGTCGTGAGCGGCACTATGGCCGGGCAAGCCGTGGCACACAGCAGACCAGACGAATATCCGCGCGAATGGTCCGCTTTTATGGCCGGGCCGTTGCGTCATGCCCTCTCCCGCCGAAAGGCCCTGGACGCCCGCTGGAGCACAGACGCACAGGCGTTGAGCACAGCTCTGCGAGAGTCCTGGATCGCTTTCCAGGCATACGGCCGGCGAAAGTAAATACACACCGAACCGATGGAGGGAAGTATGTACAGTCCAGAATACGTACAAACCAGTCTGGCGGCGGCGATGGGCTTGGGATTCCGCCCTCCGATGTTTCGCCGCAACTCATACACCACCGGACTGAACCTGCTGGTGACATACCCGGAGGGGTGCATCGGACGGTGCGGCTTCTGTGGGTTGAGCCGGCAGCGGCAAATGGCGACAGAAAAGCGCACTTTCATCCGCGTGGATTGGCCGACATACCCATTGGACGAAGTCATCGCCCACCTGAACAAAAACGGCAAAGAGTTGCAACGGGTCTGTGTGGGGATGATCACTCACCGCCGGGCATTCGACGATATGAACGCCATCATCCGCCGCTTCCGGCATGAATCCGACCGCCCGATTTCCGCCCTGATCGCCCCTACCCTGGTGCGCGATCTCTCACGGTTGGAGGAGATCCGCACGGCCGGCGCCGATATGATCGGCGTAGCGATTGACGCGGCCACACCGGAGTTGTTCGACCGCTACCGGGGACAGGGTATCGGTGGCCCGCACCGCTGGGAGCATTACTGGGCCGCCGTGGAGAAGTCCGTGCAAGTGATGGGCGCATATCAAGTGGGTGTCCACCTAATCGTCGGATTGGGCGAAACCGAACAGGAAATGATCGCCGCCATCCAGCGGGCGCAAGATATGGGCGCACACACGCACCTGTTCTCGTTCTTCCCGGAGGCCGGTTCGCCGATGGAAAACCACCCCCAACCGCCATACGGCCAGTACCGGCGGGTACAACTGGCCCGCTACATCATCAACAACAAATACGGTCGCTACGAACAGATGACCTTCAACGCAGCCGGCCAAGTGGTGGATTTCGGCCTCGATGCCGAGGAATTAATTCAATATGGAGAGCCGTTCATGACCTCCGGCTGTCCCGGGCCGAATGGGCGCGTGGCCTGCAACCGCCCCTTCGGCAACGAACGACCCGGCCAACCGGTTCGCAACTACGCCTTTCCCCCCGAACCGGAGGACGTAGCCTTGATTCGCTATCAACTGCAAGAGTACACACAGCCGGAGGTCCAGCCTTGACCCAGGCGGAGGTACTGTTCCAAAAGCCGTGGGCGGAACTCCAGGCAATGGCCTGGCATGTGCGACGCACCCGCCATCCCGATACGCTGATGTGCGCCGTGCCGGGAGCGCGTCGCTACGTGACCGAGCGGTATACCAACACGCCCCACCATTTTGCCGCCATCAGCCTAACGGGCCGTAGCTGCGAGTTGATGTGCGACCATTGCCGAGGAAGGTTGTTGCAAACAATGTATCCGGCCCACACGCCGGACGCTTTGCTGGCATTGGGACAGCGCCTGTTGACGCGGGGATGCACGGGGGTACTCATCAGCGGCGGGGCCGATTCCAACGGTGCCGTCCCCCTCAAGCCCCACCTGGAAGCCATTGGCCAACTCAAGGAATGGGGGTTGCGGGTCATCGTCCACACCGGCCTACCAGACGCCGAGACCATCGCGGGGCTAAAGGCGGCCGGCGTGGACCAGGTGCTATTCGATGTCATCGGAGACAGGGACACGATCCATCAAGTACTCCACCTGAACCATACCCCGGAAGATTACGCGGCCGCGCTGAGGCAAATCCGGGAGGTTGGGATCCCCGTCGCTCCGCACGTCGTCATAGGCCTGCACTATGGGACGCTACGCGGCGAGTTGAACGCTTTGGAGATTATCCGACAAGCGGGGGTGGATGTGATTGTGCTGGTCGTCCTGCGTCCCCTACCTCACACTCCGATGAGAGCTGCGCCGTTGATCCCACCGGAAGTGGTCGGACGGCTGGCAGCCGTCGCACGATTGCTGTGCCCCGACGCATATCTCACACTGGGATGCGCCCGCCCGGTCGGCCCTTCCAAACTGGAGATGGAGCGCCTGGCGCTGTTGGCCGGTGTCAACGGGATTGCCTACCCAGACCCGTCCTCGGTGAAGACGGCCGAGGAATTGAAGTTAAAAGCAAGGTTCATCGAGAGTTGTTGCACATTGGGCACGCCTGTCCACGCAGGTGGACAGCCAGCTTTAGCTCCTCAGGCACAGTTTCAACCGTCGGCCTGGGTAGTAACGGGTAGTAACGGGTAGTAACG
>CAZXVB010000082.1:8135-9608 GCA_964643875.1 uncultured Anaerolineales bacterium
GAGAAATTATATGAGCATACCATATGAGATCAATCCCAACTGCCGGGCAACCGGCATCGGCAGTATGCCTCATCTGGACACCATCGAAGCAGTGGACTTCGTGCTGGAAAATTTTACCGACCTACCTTTTTGGCCACAACTGCCGCGCCGTGGCTTCCGGGAGAGCTTCTACGCTCAATTCTCCGAGCACATGCCGGGAGTGTATCTCGACGATGTCGAAAAGCGGATCTTCGTCCAACTGGACGATGATTGGTTAGAAAGCGCAGAAAAATTCTACGCTTCCTTCCTGGAAGAAGACCCGGCCCCTTTCGCGCCGAGCGAGGAATACGTCTCCGGGTTTTACGAGATGCTGCGACGCGGCCCACTGACCGGGGCCTGGGCCGTCAAGGGACAGGTGACCGGCCCCATCAGTTTCGGCCTCCAGGTCACCGATCAGAACCGTCGCCCCAGTTTCTACCACGAGATGATGCAAGACGTGATCATCAAAAACGTCCTCCGACAGGCCCAATGGCAGGAGGCCCAGTTGCGCACCTTGCATACGCGCACCATCATCTCCGTTGACGAACCTTTCCTCTCGATGTTCGGCAGCGCGTACGCCAGTCTCTCCCGCGAGGAAGTCATCGGCGCATTGGAAGAGATCTTCTCCGGCCTACAAGGCCTGACCGCCACCCATTGTTGCGCCAACACCGACTGGAGCCTGCTCCTGGAGACTTCCGTGGATATCCTTTCATTCGATGCCTACGAGTACTCCGAGAACCTGGCCCTCTACCCCGACGCGCTACGCCGCTTCCTGAACCGGGGGGGGATGCTGGCCTGGGGGATCATTCCCAACACCGGTCCGGCGGCAGAGGAGATCACGCTAGAGGGCGCTTGGGAATCCCTCGACCGGGCGTTGCGCCTCTTCGAGAGAAAGGGATTTGACCGGCGGGAACTCCTTCCACGTTCCTTCATTACTCCCGCCTGTGGCACCGGAACGATGACGGTCGCACTTGCCGAAAAGGCGATGCGGCTGGCGGTAGAACTTTCTGCCCTGGTCAGAGAGGAATACGGCCTATGACAGTCTTCACCACAGAGTTAGAGTTGAGTACGCGCGGCCACAGCGACATCCTGGACATCACCCCACAGGTGGCCGCGGCGGTGCAAGCGTCGCGCTTGCAGGCCGGAATCGTCACCATCTTCTGCCCCGGATCGACCGGTGGGCTGACCACCATTGAGTACGAAAGCGGCGTCCTGAGCGACTTGCAACAAGTGTTCGACGAGATCGCCCCACCGGACAGAGACTATCGCCATCACTTGCGATGGGGCGACGACAACGGCCATGCCCACATCCGCGCTGCCCTCATTGGCCCTTCGTTGACCGTCCCTTTCACCGGCGGACGGCTCACCCTGGGGACCTGGCAGCAGATCGTATTCATTGACTTCGACACCCGTGCCCGTTCCCGACGGCTAGTCTTGCAGGTCATAGGAGAGTGA
>CAZXVB010000083.1:0-9536 GCA_964643875.1 uncultured Anaerolineales bacterium
TTGATTGATTGGGCAGTGATATGTTCCCTATTGGCTGAGCCACAATGTTCCCGCCAGGGCCAGGATCAACCCGATGATCGCGACGCCGGCAGTCAACAGCCATACACCGATTGCCATAATCCACCTCATCAGCACTTGTTGAGGGGAGGGCGCCACTGTGATATGAGCCGCTATGGAATGTGGATCGCCATTCTCCGGCTCCACGATCACTTCCGTATCAAGCACTTGTTCGGCGGGTACCAGGAGGCCGGCTGGCCAGATCAGCAGCCGTAGCAGGGTGTTGCCGTGCCAACGACCGGGGCGCAACGCTTCTGGAATCACCGTCAGGGTCACTCTCTCCCCTGCCTGAGCGTGTTCCGGGGTCACCTGGAGCCAGGGGGCCGTCGTTCGATATGTGGCCTCCTGCCCGGCCGGGATCGAGACCGACACACTTTCTTCCGTTCCCAGCATCACCCACCCCAAGTTCACCTCTGCATCGGGCGAAATGATCATTGAGGGAGGTTTCCTCCTGGCGGCAGCGGCGCGTTTCTTTGCTTTCTTCTTCTTTGTCTGCGGTGTCTGCGGGGCTGCTTTCGTTTCTCCTTGCAGGGCACTGCGTAGTTCCTCGGCTGAGCGCAGACGCTTTTCCTTGTCCGGCTCCAGGGCCTGAGCAATGGCTGCTTCGACGTGGGGGCTGACCTGTGGGTTGAGTTTTCGGATCGGCGGGAAGTAGAACGGTCGCTCCAGTGGATTGCGCAAGGTCAAAAGTTGGTGTAACGTCGCCCCCAGGGCATAGATGTCGGCCTGCTCGTCGGTTTGAGATCGGCCGTATTGCTCCGGGGGGGCATAGCCATCCGTGCCAAATTCGATGGTATCTTTCTTTTTGCCCGGCTTGTAAAAGCGGGCGATGCCGAAGTCAATCAACTTTACCGTATCATCGGCCAGGATCATCACGTTGGCTGGTTTGAGGTCTCGATAGATGATTTTGCGCGGCTGGTTATGGAGGTAGGAGAGCACGTCGCACAATTGATCCGCCCATTTTAAGACTCGCTCCTCAGGGAATGGCTCCTGGGCTTTCTCCAGCAAGTCTTGCAGGGTGTGCCCTTCCAGGAATTCCATCACGATGTAGTGTCGTTCTCCTTCCTTGAAGAAATCCGTGACCCGCACCAGGTTGGGGTGGTTCAGACGGGCCAACAGTTCCGCTTCCTGGCGGAATGCGCTCAACACCATCCCCCATTCGTGCGGCGGGACGGCGGAGGTGGCCATCTCTTTGAGTGCAATGACTTTGTTGTTTAGGCGACGGTCCTGCGCCTTATAGACCGCGCCCATTCCACCTTGGGCGATCCGTTCCATAACCATATACCGACCGGCCAGCACGGTCAGAGGGAGGAGGTTGCCGGTGCCGAATTGGCCCGGTGGGATCGTCGGCAGAGTAGAGAACGAAAGTGGTCGGCGACACGTGCGGCAGAAGCGTGCTCCAGGACGGGCCGGTGTGCCGCAATAAGCGCATCGTCGTTCTTCGCCGGTGTGGGGCGTTACCTGGGGCCGAGCCTGGGCCTGGGCTTGAGCTTGAGCTTGAGCCTGAGCCTGAGCCGGTGCTCGCTCGCGCTCCAAAGCCTCTGTTGGCGGAAGCGGTTGCCCACAGTGGTGGCAGAAACGCGCGCCATGGCGCAAGGACGTGTGACATACCGGGCAGGTTCGCTCGGTATCGGAATTGGTTGGCAAAGCCGCCCGGCAGCGACGGCAGAAACGCGCGCCGGGCCGATTGCGGGTGCCACACTGTGGACAGATGGTTGATAGGTTCATGTTCATTTCTTCGATGGCGGTCGCTGGGTTAGCTTACGTGTCTCGTAGCGTAGTCTCTTTGTCCGCTCTGGGTCCATTTCCCCACGACGTTCCAACTCGGCGGCTTGTTGTTGAACTTCGGCGGCCAGTGCGTCCTCCCCCATGTCAAGCAGGCGGGTGGCAGCAGCCCGCAGTTTGCGGGTTGCGCCCTCCACATCTCCACCGATGAACGCTTCCTGAGCGCGGCGTTGCAATTTGTAGACGCTCAATGCTTCTACGACGCGCATCAGTTTGGGCGGCGGGACGACAGCGGCTACTCGCGCCGGGTCTGCGCTGTATTCGATGGGTATAACGGTGCGCACGTTGGAGGTGAACAGGCTGCTGGTCGGATCGCTCCATGTCAGGACGGAGTGAGCCAATCGGTACACACTTGGTGTGCGGGGCGGGACGATTAACTCGATCAGCAAGGCCGGTTCTTCGCCAGTCACCATATCGCCCAGCGAAAATGAGTAGCTGCCGCCTTCATTGGTTGTCTCCAGGACCCCGATAGTGGGGCGTATCCGATAGGCTGCTCGTAACTCTACGCCTTCCATAGGGCGTAACTTGAGCTCCAGATTTCGGTAGTGGACCGCCTGTGCGCGCTGCAACTCCTGGGCAAACACAGCCGGCATATCCTCAGGGTGTTCTAGCAAGTATGCCTCTCCGCCGGTCTGATCGGCGATGGGGATCATCAATTCCTCGTTGAAGTCCCCTCCCAATCCTATTGTGCTGATCGGGATGCGTGACTTTCTGGCACGCGCAGCCCAAGCGCGGCAGTCTTGCTCGTCGCGGGTGAATCCATCGGTTAAAATCAACATGCGATTGACCAGACCGTTGGCTGCGCCCTGCCGGATGGTCTCGAAAGCCAACGCCATCCCTCGACCGATGTACGTGTCGTCTCCCAATTGGAAGCACTCCAACTGGTCCAGCACGGATAACAAGCGTTTCTTTTCCGCGCCGGAGGTGGTGGGGATCAGGATCAACGCCTCGCCGGCAAAGACCACCACCGAGAAGCGGTCGTCAGGATGGAGATGTTCGATCACGACGTGCAGGGCATCCCGTAGGCGGTCTATCTTGCGCGGCATGCGGGATAGCAGGTCGGCGGAAAGGTCGGTAGATTGCCAGGCCGCGACACCGTCAATCAGCGTTTCTTGCAACAGGCCCTGCTGGGCCAAGGCCTCGAATTCCTCATCCGTTGCGACCCGAATGTGCATCGAATCGCTGACATCCAACACCAGCGCCAGGTTGACGGGAGGCGCGGAAGCGGATGCCCCATTCGCAGCGGGGGCATCAGAAGTTTGTTCTACCTCTATCATCAGGTAGACTAACCGTGCCTCGGCCGTCACCGGCAAAATCGGTGTATTCAGCGTGTAGATCGGATGAAGAGAGTCAGTCACAACGGTTTCCTGGTTCCTGCCCCTACCGGGCCTGGCGACAGAACGTCAGGACGCCGGCCACGCTCTTTCTTTTTTCCAGGGCCAGCATGTGCCGCAGCCCATCGCCGTACAAGTCGGGTTTGGTCGTCATTGAGGCTGCTTTTTCATCGGCCCCCAACGCCCGCAGCGTTTTGTAGGCTACCCACTCGGCGAAACCCTCCCGCACGATGGGTGTCCGTAATAGAGGACAATTCTCCCCTTCCCAGGCGTGACCCCATTCGTGGGCTACTGTCTGGATGAAGAGGATGCGCGGCAAGCCGGATAGCACGTACAACGTGCGTCGTTGCCCGCGGCGTATGAACAGACCCACTACCCGCTCCGGATCGTCCACAAAGTCTATTGACGACTCGCTTACCAGGCGTTGCAAGTGGCGATAGTCCACCAACGTGAAGTCGGCGCCGATGTTGAGCGTCAACGCTAATTGTTGGCAGACGAATCGGGATACCCGTTCGAAAAGTTCCTGGGCTTGGGCCTGGTCATACACCGCCGTCTGATGACAATGGGCACAAATGCGGCGTCCATCAGGCAAGGAGACATAGCGCTCGGTCATCGGCACTCCACAAACATCACAGCGCGGCGCTGTCTCGTGACATTGCTGGCAAACGACCAGTGTCTCCCGAGCTTCATTCCACGTTTCTATCTCATATGTATAGATCTGACTACTTCTCGATAGTCGTCGTCCACAGAGATGGCAATATCTGGCACGTATGGCCTTCACTATCTCTATTCCCCCGATGTTACTACTCAGACTGACGGTTGAAACCGCGCCTGAGGAGCTAAAGCTGGCTGTCCACCTGCGTGGACAAGCGTGCCCACGCAGGTGGACGCTTGGCTGCCGGCCCTCCAGAGGCGATTTCAATCGCTAACAGAAATAGCCTGAGCAGTTACCCCCTGACATTCGGGCAGCGAAATGCCTCAATACCCTCCCCAGCGGGCACACAACTTATACGTGTCTGGCGCGTTGGTCACGTTGTGTTGATTGGAGCCATCGGCATTGGCCACCCAGATATCGTAAGCTCCCACCGTTCCAACCGGTTGCCTGTACAAGATCATCGAGCCGTCGGGGGAAAGGTGCGGCTCATAGGCGATGGGCACGACCGGTTGGTAACCGGCCGATGTGGGAATGGCTGTATGGAGGGTATGGTTAATGGTGAAGTAAAAGCGGGAACCATCCGGTGACCACAAAAGCGGCTCCTGTGTGTTCAACTTGCCGTTGTAGATGCTTTGCACCAGTGCATTGTCGGCCACTGTGTATGCACTGATCGAGTAATCGCCGTGTGTTTCCCAAAATACGATTTTGTACACCCCGTCTGGTGATGGGCATTCGCCGGGGGCCACGATCCCGCACCGCGGCCCAAAGCGCAGGTTGAAAGTCTGCCCTTCGAGTGTCGTCACCGTGTTTCCCCCGGCACATGTGGATTTTTCGTAGGCGATGGGGCCGATGATTTGTCCCTGGCTCCAGGCCGGGTCGGTGGTCGCCAGGTAGTAGGCTGAACCGGCTTCAATGGTGTAGAAGATGCGCCCTACTTCCCCGGAAGGCGGCGGTGGTGATGTGGGGGTCGGTGCGGCTCCGCCAGTCGTTGGTGTGGGTAGACCCACTACCGGGGTGGATGTCGGTCGAGGCGCCCCCTGCCAGGCAGAGATATCGTCTATGTAGATTGTCCCGCTGCTGGCGCCGTTTCCCACCCGATCCAACACCAAAGCGTAGAAACTGATGGGGTAGTCTATGATGCCGTTTTCCGGGCCGGAGACGTGGCCTGATGGCCATGACAGAGTTGCGTCTATCGAGCCGGTCATCTGCCGCCAGCCGGCTGCGCCAACGGTGCCCAGGTGAACCGACCAGATTTCTCCTTGAGCATCCTTAATCCAGGCATTAAGGTAATTACCGGAGCTGTCACCGTATACCCAAGCGCCGAGCGTGTTCGGTTTACCGGCCAATGCGATAGTGTGGATGAAGACTACGAAATCGTCCTGGACAGCCGGGAAACGATACGTCAATCGGGCGGCATACTGGCCGGTCTTCACCTGCTCAGAGGTTTGGGTCAGATCGCCGTATGGCTGGTCACCCCGTCGCCACGTTCTCCACTGCTCGAAATTGATCAGCGCGTTGGAAGCGGCAGACGAGGGTGAAGTAGGGAGCGGCGTAGCGGTCTCTGTGGGGGGAGTAGCGGGAGGTGTCGGCGTCGTGAGGGGCGTCGGGGGGGGTGTGGGCCTGCCGGCATGTCCGCCGCCCAATGGCGTACTGGTGGGGCGTGGCGTGCGCGTCGGGGTGGGGCTTTGGGATGGCGTGAGCGTCTCTGTAGAGATGGGAGTTGCCGTAGAAGTCGGCGATGGTTGGGGGGTGTCCGTAGCGGTTGTCGCTAACGATGTCCCACTCTCAGCAATGGCAATGGTGGCTGTCGTCGCTGTCGCATTGACCGATAGACTTGCGCGTCGTCGAGAGAGCCACCATCCCCCTCCAATGATGGCTCCCAACAGGATCAGTATCCCGATGACCGCCAGCGCACCCACGAGCCATCCGGATATCCGACGGCTGGGTGCAGTCGGCGCGGCCACAGCAGCGCCGGCCATCAAGCGTGTTTTTCCTCGGCGTGTGGCTCGGCGTGGGGTTACTAGAGGCGGCATCGGTTTTTCATGCTTGAGCACCGCTGCCATCTCCTCCGCATTGGCAAAGCGGTGCTCGACGGCCAACTCCATCGCACGGAGTAAGGCGGCCTCTGTGGAGGGGGAAATGCGTGGGTTCAGGGCACGGGGCGGCTGAAACGTCGCCGGGCTGGCGATGCGCATTGTGGCCGTCAGTGGCGCCTGCCCGGTCAGAGCATGGTAAAGCGTCGCTCCCAGGCTGTAGATGTCGCTACGGGGGTCGGTGTGTCCGGTCTGGGTATCGTATTGTTCCGGTGGAGCATATTCGGGTGTGCCCATTCCCCGCATCGCCGTTCGTGTGCGCGGATCGTTGGGATTCCACAGTTTGACCAGGCCAAAGTCCACCAACACCACCCGTCCATCCTCGCGGATGATCACGTTCTGTGGTTTGATGTCTCGATGGATGATGTTCTGTCGGTGGCAGTGCGCTATGGCATCCAACAACTGATCGGCCCACGCCAGCACCTGGGCCTCCGGGATAGCTCCTTGGCGGGCGATCCGTTCGGACAGGTTTTCCCCTTCGACGAAATCCATCACCAGGTACGCATTGCCTTGTTCCTCGAAGAAGTCAATTACCCGCACCAGGGAGGGATGACTCAGACGGGCCAATACCTGTGCTTCTTGCTGGAACTGACCTCGCAACTCTTGTAACACTTCCGGCGACAGTCCCGGTTGGGGGATCATTTCCTTCAAGGCCACCGCTACGTTGAGGCGGGCGTCCCAGGCTTTGTAGACAGCCCCCATGCCGCCTTGGCCCAGCATTGAGATGACGCGATAGCGATTTTGAAGTATCTTTCCGACTTCTAGTGTCATAATGTCCCTTTCGTGTTACTGCTCATCATCCTACGTCCTGTCGCTTCAGCACGATCGCCGTAGCCAGGCCAAAGAATACCGTGAAGCCGATCAACATTCCCCAATCCCACAACAGGTGGGAAGTGGTGCGGTCGTAGTTGATGCGAAATTCCCGTTCATTGAAGATGTCCGTCGGGTCCGGTTCCACGGTGACGGTTTCCGTCATAATCTCAGTCACCGTGACCATCTCGTTTTCTGTTATTTCTGGCACGGTGATGGGTACGCTGACCGTGATGCCGGATGGACATGGCACCAGGATGGACTCCGTCTTGGTCACCACAGTGATTGGTTCCCAATCGTCTGCCGGTTTCTCTACTTCCATTGAGGCCACCTCGGTGACGGGGTCCGGCTGGAAGCGGGTACGGGTCAACGAATTCAAGTGTTCCATATTGGCGGAACTTCCCAGGCCCTCCATGGACCAGCGGGTGAGGGTCAGCGCAGAGAAATGATCGGTGATCCCTGGAAGATCGAACAGCACCCCGGCGAAGATCATTTGGAAGAAGAGCACCAGGAGGACCAGGTAGATCACCGTGTTGGCATTGGGTGCCAGGGCCGAAATGAGTAATCCCATCGTAATCGCTGCCATCGTGCCCAGGACCAGGGTGATGTACATTTCGAGAGGCGCCGGGAGGAACACCCCTTCGCCGGGGTAGTCCACCTTGAAACGAATGACAATCATCAATAGCAGGCATTGGATCAGGGCGAAAATCCCCAACACGATGACTTTGGAGGCGATGTATGGGAAGATGCGCAGGGTGACCATGCGTTCCCGTTGGTAGACGGAACGCTCTTTGACGATTTCGTAGGCTGAGGCAAACAATCCCAACAGAACGGCCGCCAGCGCCATGATGAAGAGCAGCGTTTGGCTATCGCCGATGACTGTGTAGGTGGCGTTGTTATTGCCGGCGGCCAGGTCGGCCACCAACTGGCGTTCGATTTCGGCGATTGTATTGCCGACCAACCAGTTGCTGTCGGAGACCAACAGAACCAGCACGCCGATGATGGGCATCACGACCATTAGCACAGTCAAGAGGAGCTTATCCCGCAACACCAGGTCCAGGTAACGACGGGTCAGGACGAAGAATTGTTGCACAGAACTCACCTTTGGCCCTTTGAGTGTGGCCGCCTCTGTCGTTGTCTGTTGCTGTACCTGTGGGAGCGTCTGTTGACGATGGGCCACATATTGCTGGTAGTACGGTGAGCTTTTGAACCGGTTCTCGCTGGCGGCTGCCTTTTGACGGGCTACCTGGGGGTCTGGATCGTCCAGTTGGGCATAGATGTCGGCAAAATCGCCGCTGGTGACGACAAAGAAGTCGAGCGCCTCTGTTGGTGGGCCAAAGTAGACCATCCGCCCCTGCGAGAGGAAGCAGACGTGATCGCACTGGACGATGTTCGCCGTAGCGTGGGTGACCAGGACGATGGTCCGGCCTCCATCGGCCAACCGGCGCAATGTATACATCATTTTCTTTTCCAGGCCTGGGTCCAGGCCGGAAGTCGGCTCATCGAGAAAGAACAGGTTAGGCTCGGCTAACAATTCGACGGCGATGGAGACTCGTTTCCGTTGTCCGCCGCTCAAGCTGCTGACGACTTGTCCTTTCTGTCCGAGCATCTCTACGTCGCGGAGTACTTGGTCTATCCGTTGTTCGATCTCCGCGTCGGATGTATCCGGGGGCAGGCGAAGGCGAGCCGCGTAGCGCAATGCATTGACGACGGTCAGGCCCTTGTGAATGATATCGTCCTGGGGTACATAGCCGATCGTCGTGCGATAGAGATCGAAGTGCTGATAGAGGTTATCTCCGTTGACCAGTACCTGGCCTTGCTGTGCACGTACAAAGCCATTCAGGGCCATCATCAATGTGGACTTGCCCGCGCCGCTGGTGCCGACCAAGGAGATGAATTCCCGTGGAAAGACGGAGATGCTGATGTCGTTGAGAATGCGGCGTCCGCCACCGACCTCTCGTATCAGACCGACACCATCCAGCCGCATACCGCCGGACGCTGCATATTGCTGGAAACCGGCCACGTCATAGACCAGTTTGAAAGGGCCGATCTGAACTATGTCTCCCTCTTGCAGGGTGTGGGGGCGTGTCACTCGCTGACCATTGACAAATGTGCCGTTGGTACTATTCAGGTCGGTGAGCACGTGCCGCTGGCCCACTCGTTCCAGGCGGGCGTGGTGCCACGAGACGATGGGGGCCTGAAGCGGAACGTCGGCCTGGGGATCACGCCCGACGATCAGGGATGGACGGGTCTCCAGAGGCAGGGCACCAATTCGCATGATACCCATCGTTGAGCTGAGTGCATCTTCTTCGGCGGTTAGCGCCGCCCGGAAGGTGATCCCCACGGAATTTCCCGTCGGATCGCCGATCCGGAGCACGTCGCCATCTCCCAAGGAGACGCGCTGCATGCGCCGACCGTTAATGTATGTACCGTTAGTGCTTCCCAGGTCGGTGTAGTGCCAGGTCTCTCCCACACGCTCCAGCCGGCCATGGTGACCGGAGACGTAAGGTAGTGAGAGGATAATGTCGTTGTCTGGCCGGCGGCCAATGGTGAAGACCGGCCGATCCAATGGGATTTCTTGCACTGGCCGGCCAGGTGTCCGGATGATCAATCGAGGTTGATCCGAAGGGATTTCGAGTGGGCGGGCTGGCCTCGAGGGGGTAGCGGGCGATGGCGGCGAAGAGAGGCGCTTTCCACAAGCCGGACAGAAACGGGCGTTGGGATTCTTCAATTCATGACCGCAGAAACGACAAAATTTGGGCATAGTATGTTTTCCTTACTGGAGTCTGGCAAATTTCAAAA